>NZ_SISL01000076.1:0-18036 GCF_004307965.1 Verrucosispora sp. SN26_14.1
GTCCCGCACGGTGAACAGCCGGTCGGGGGCGGCGGCGAGCGCGTCGAGCACCGCGGCCACCGTCCGGTGGGTGGCGCTGCGTCCCCGGCTGAGCCGGCGCAGGTCCTCGACCGTCCAGTCGGCGACGGGCGGGCCCGGCGGCGAGTCGATCCGCGTACGCGGCGGGCCCGCCCGCTGTCCGGCGTCGAGCTCGGCCAGCAGGCGCGCGACGTGCGGCACGTACGCCAGCGGCACCGCCACCAGGACCATCCCGTCCGGTGCCGTACCCGTCGGCGGGGCCGGCGCCCACCCGGTCGTCGGCGGGTACGGCGGCGGTGCGGGGGCGGTCACGAGGTCGGACGGATGGCCGGGGCCGCGGCGGGCACGAACCGGTAGCCCAGGCCGCGTACGGTCACGATCACCGGAGGTCGGTCGCCGTCGAGGGCGAGACGCCGACGTAGTCGCTTGATGTGCACGGTCAGCGTGTTGGAGCTGTCGTCGGGAAGCCCGCCCCACACGGCGGTGAGCAACTGCTCGCGGGTGACCGTACGCTCGGCGTGGCTCATGAAGAAGTAGAGCAGCTTGAACTCCTTCAACGGCAGGGCGATCGCCCGACCGTCCAGGCTCACCTCGAACGTCGCCGGGTCCACCCGCAGCCCACCGAGTTCGATCGGCGGGTCGAGCGCGCCGGAGGTGTCCGGGCGGATGGCCCGCAGGATCGGCAGGACCTCCTCGGCCCGGTACGGACGCCGGACACCGGCGGTGGCACCCGCCTTGAGCGCGGCCACGGCCACGCCCCCGTCGTCGTCGCCCACCCCGACCACGGTCGGGATACCGGCCCGACCGGCCAGCAGCCGTACCAGGTCTGCGCTGCTCATGGTGGCCAGTCCGGCGGCGACCACGGCCGCGTCCGGTTGCAGGGCGCCGGTGGCCAGCAGCGCCTCTGCGGCATGCGGGAAGTGGTGCCCACGTACCCGGTGGTCGGCCAACTGCGCGACCAGCGCGGCGCCGACGCTCTCGTCGTCGTCCACCACGAGCAGCACGAATCGCCCGTCGGCTCGGTGGTCACCCCTGGTGGCCTCGACGAGGATGTTCATCGCACACCGGCTCCGGTTCAGGTTCGGGCCCGGCGCGACGTCGACACGCCGCGCAGGACGGTCCGCCGCACGGCAGGACGGCGTGCGGCCCGCCGTTGCACCGTCGCTCCGGCTCAGCCGAAGCGGCCGGTGATGTAGTCCTCCGTACGCTTGTCGGCGGGGTTGGTGAACAGCTTGCCGGTCTGGCTGAACTCGACCAGGCGGCCGTGCCGCACCTGCTTGTCGTCCACCTCGGCGGTGAAGAACGCGGTGTAGTGGCTGACCCGGGCGGCCTGCTGCATGTTGTGCGTGACGATGACGATGGTGTAGTCGCTCGCCAGCTCGAACATCAGGTCCTCGATCTTGGCGGTGGCTATCGGGTCGAGTGCCGAGCAGGGCTCGTCCATGAGGATCACCTCGGGCTTGACCGCGATGGTCCGGGCGATGCAGAGCCGCTGCTGCTGGCCGCCGGAGAGCGCCAGGGCGCTCTTGCGCAGCTTGTCCTTGACCTCGTCCCAGAGCGCGGCGCGGGTCAGCGCCTCCTCGACGTGGTCGTCGAGCCGGCCCTTGATGCCGTTGATCCGCAGCCCGTACGCGACGTTGTCGAAGATGGACTTGGGGAACGGGTTCGGCTTCTGGAAGACCATGCCGATGCGGCGGCGGACCTGGATCGGGTCGACCTCCTTGGCGTACAGGTTCTGGCCGTGGAAGAGGACCTCGCCTCCCACCCGGGCGCCGGGGATCGGGTCGTTCATCCGGTTGAGCGCCCGCAGCACCGTCGACTTGCCGCAGCCCGACGGCCCGATCATCGCGGTGACCTGGTTCTGCTGGATCGGCATCGAGGTGCCCCGCACGGCCTCGTAGCTGCCGTAGAAGACGCTGACGTCGTGGAGCTGCATCACCGGTGCGGTCGACGACACGGTACCCGCGGCGGTGGTGCCGGGGGCGTGCACCGCGACGGACGGCCGGGTGGTGAGGTCGGTGTCGTTACTGGCCATGTCAGCGCTCCTTGATGGCGAACCGGCTTGCGATGAGTCGGGCGATGATCGTGAAGCCGAGCACGATCACGATGAGCGTCAGGGCGGCACCCCAGGCCCGGGACTGGGCCGCCTCGAAGGGTTGGCTGGCGTTGCGGAAGATCTGCGCGGGCAGCGCGGTGTTGGTGCCGTCGAAGAGGTTCCAGTTCGGCGCGAACACGATGCCGGTGACGATGACGATCGGGGCGGTCTCACCGGCGGCCCGGGCCACCGCCAGCAGCGAGCCGCTGGTGATGCCGGAGATCGCCGCCGGCAGCACGACGGTGAGCGTGGTACGCCACTTGCGCGCACCCAGCGCCATGCTCGCCTGCCGCAGCTCCTCGGGGACCAGCCGGAGCATCTCCTCGCTGCTGCGGATCACCACCGGCAGCATCAGGCAGGCAAGCGCCAACGAACCGGCGAAGCCGGTCTGCTTGCCGACCATCAGCACCCAGGCGATGTAGATGAACACGCCCATCACGATCGACGGCACGCCGGTCATCACGTCGGCCATCAGCCGGATGATCCGGGCCAGCGGCTTCTGCTTGCCGTACTCGTTGAGATAGATCGCGCCGAAGACGCCGAGCGGGATGGCCATCAGTGCGGCCATGCCGGTGATGGTGAGCGTGCCGACGATCGCCGCCGACATGCCACCGCCGTCGCGGCGGTAGGAGTTCGGGATGTCCTCGGTCAGGAAGGACAGGCTCATCACCCCGGAGCCCTTGGCGACGACCTCGTAGGTCACCAGGGCCAGCGGGACGACGGCGAGCAGCACGGCGGTCCAGATGGCCCCCGTCGCGAGGTGGTTGCGAAACCGCCGACGGCCGGAGAGGGCCGCCCTGGTCAGGTCGGGCCCGCCGGCTGCGGCCCGCTGGGCCGGTGGTGCGGTGACGGTCATTACCTGCTTCCCTTCATCCGCGCCTCGGCCCGGCGGACGACCACCTGGGCGAGCACGTTGATCAGTACCGTCATCGCGAACAGCACGACACCGAGGCCGATCAGGGCGGCGGTGAAGGTGCCGGTGGACTCGCCGAACTGCTGCACGATGACCGCGGCCATGGTGTTGCCGGAGGCGAACAGGTTGGCGGTGATCTGGGTCGAACCGCCGATGACGAGGGCCACCGCGATGGTCTCCCCCATCGCCCGGCCCAGGCCGAGCATCACCGCGCCGACGATGCCGCCGAAGCTGTGCGGGAAGACCGCGCCCCGGATCATCTCCCAGCGGGTCGCGCCGAGCGCCAGGGCCGCGTCCTTGTCGGCGCGGGGAACGGTGCCGAACACCTCGCGGGTGATCGAGGTGATGATCGGCGTCACCATGATCGCCAGGATGATGCCGGCGGTCATGAAGTTCCGGCCGCTGCTCACCGGGCCGAAGAGGCTGCCGAGCACCGGCACGCCGCCGAGCACGTCGTGGATCGCCTGGTAGATCGGGACCAGCGCCGGTGCGACGACCAGGATGCCCCACAGGCCGAAGACCACCGACGGCACGGCGGCCAGCAGGTCGATCACGGTCACCGCCGGGGCGCGCAGCCGCCGGGGCGCCAACTCGGTGAGGAACAGCGCGATGCCGATCGAGACCGGCACCGCGAACAACAGGGCGATCAGCGACGAGACAGCCGTGCCGAACGCGAACGACAGCGCGCCGAAGATGGCGTCGCCGGTCGCCGGATTCGGGTCCCAGACCCGCTCGGTGATGAAGCGCAGCCCCATCGCGTCGAACGCCGGCCACGCCTCGGTCACGGTGGTGACGAGGATCAGCCCGAGCACGGCCAGCACGAGCAGGCCGGTGCCCAGGGTCCACCAGGAGAAGACCCGGTCGCCGAGGGCGCTGGAACCGCTTTGGGCCAGCGTCGGCCGGGGGTCGGGGGACTTGGTTGTCACGGTCATCTTCACTCCAGCTCAGGTACCCCTGGTGGGGACGGGATCGTGTCGATCCCGTCCCCGGATGGAACGCCCAGCGATCTTGATCTGATCAGCCCTGGATCTTCTCGACCTGGGCCAGCGCCTTCTCCTTGAGGGAGTCCGGCAGCGGCGCGAAGTCGATCTCCGGAGCCAGGTCCTGGCCCTCGTTGAGCAGGTAGGTGAGGAAGCCCTTGACCAGCTCGGCCTTTGCGGCGTCGCCGTACGAGGTCTTGACGATGATGAAGGTCGGTGCGGTGATCGGGTACGAGCTGGCCCCGGCGGCGTCGAGCGGGTTGTAGCTCAGGTCCGCCTCGACCGCCGCGCCCTCCAGGCCGGCGGTGGTGCCCTCGATCGACGGCGCGACGAACTGGCCGTCCTTGTTCTTGATGGCGGCGAAGGTGAGCTGGGTGGCCTTGGCGTCGCTCAGGTCGACGTAGCCCACCGCGCCGTTGGTCTGCTTGACGATCTGCGCGACACCGGTGTTCTTCTCACCGCCCTGGGTGCTGGCCGGCCAGGCCACCGTGTCACCGCTGCCGAGCTTCCAGGTGGAGCCCGCGGCAGCCGCCAGGTACTTGGTGAAGTTGTTGGTGGTGCCGGAGCCGTCCGAGCGGTGCGCGACGACGATCGGCGTGCTGGGCAGCTCGACGCCTGGGTTGTCGGCCTTGATGGCGGCGTCGTCCCAGGTCTTGATGTCGGTCTGGAAGATCTTGGCAAGCGTCTCCGGGCTGAGCTGGAGCTTCTCGACGCCCTGGAGGTTGTAGGAGATCGTGATCGGCGCCGCCACGGTCGGCACGTAGAGGAACGAGTCGGCGGCCACGCCGTCGGTCTCCTTCACCAGGCTGTCGGTGCCGGCGAAGTCGACCAGGCCCTCACCGAACTGCTTCTTGCCGGTGCCGGAGCCGGTCGCGTTGTAGGTGACCGTGACGTTGGAGGCAACGCCCTTGAACTCTTCGATGACCTCTTGGTAATACGCGTCCGGGAAGCTGGCGCCGGAGGCGTTCAACGCGCCGGAGAGGTTCGCGTAGGCGCTGTCGCCGCCGCTTCCGCCCGGCTCCGTGCCGTTGTCATTGCTTCCACAGCCGGTAAGCGCGAGCGCGGCAAGCGCGACGCCGGCGAGGACGCGCCGCGAGAGCACGTTGCGGTTCACCAGGTAAGCCTTCCTATCGGGGTGCATCAGCCCGTCCGGGCCGTACGCGAGTCAAGGTAGGAGGCGCAGGTAGCCGGACTCCCGGAGCCAGGTGAACGAAAAGTGAACTTGACGGCTCGACCGGTGGCCGGACCGGAGTCGGGATGTGACGTTCCGGGGGCGACGTGCCGGATGCCCGGAATGGGACCCCGGTCAGAGCCGGATGGTGCCCGTGGCCAGGTAGACGACCTGTCGCGCCACGTTGACCGCCTGGTCGGCGTACCGCTCGTAGTAACGGCCGACCAGCGCCAGGTCGATGGCGGACTCCACCCCGTACGGCCAGCCGGCCACGAGCTGCGACAGCAACCGCTGCTGGGCGGCGTCGACCTCGTCGTCGTCGAGCCCGAGCTGCATCGCGTCCAACCGGTCGCGGGTGGCCAGCACGACGGCGGTCTTGTCGGCGATCCGGGCCGCCGCGTCGGCCATCTCGGTCATCACCGGGACCGCCGGTGCCGGAACCACACCCACCGGATACCGCATCAGGACCACCTTGGCGACATGCACCGCGAGGTCACCCATCCGTTCCAGGGCGCCGGCGATCCGCAGGGCGCACACCACCAGCCGCAGGTCGGACGCGACCGGCTGGTGCCGGACCAGCACCTGCGGGATCATCGCCTCGACCTCGGCCCGCCGCTGGTCGAGCACCGTGTCGGCGGTGATCACCGCGTCGGCGGCGCCCCGGTCGATGTCGAGCAGGGCGGTGCTGGCACCCCGGATCGCCGCGCTGGCGTCGCGACTCATCGCGGCCAGCACGCCGGTGAGTCGGTCGAGCTGCTCGTCGTAGCTGTCCCGGCTCATCGCGCCCCTCCGTCCGTCCAGGCCGTCCCACCCGCCGGTGGCACGTCACCGCCGCGCCGGGGGCGAGGCCCGGCCCGCAAAGCTACCTGCCGCGCGCATCCGTGGTGCCCGGCCCCGGCGGCGGTCAGTCGGCCAGCACGTCCAGCAGCAGTGCCGCCGTCCACCCGAAACCCGCCGAGCCGAGACCCGCGCCGGTCTCCGGGTGGAAGTACTCGTGACAACCGGCGGTCTCGACCAGCCCGATCATCGACGCCCGCAGGCCGGCGGCGAGCCGGTCCTGCCCGTGCGCCAGCAGGCCGTGCCGCACCAGCCAGTTCACGTTCATCCAGCTCGGACCGCGCCAGTAGCGCAGCGGCTCGAAGTCGGTCGCGGTGCGGTCGTGGCTGGGCAGCGGCCGATCCATCCCGGCGGCCAGACCGAAGCGCGCCGAGGTGGCCTCCGCCAGCACCGCCTCGACCTGCCGTGCCGGCAGGTCGGGCAGGATCAGCGGGGTCAGCCCGAGCACCGTCCGGGCCGGGGTCAACCGACCGGTGCGCAGGTCGCGGGCGTGGAACGTACCGGTGGCCGGGTCGTACAGCCGGTCCACCAGCGCCGCGGTGATGCGGGCCGCGTTCTCCCGGTGCGGTCCGGGGTCTGCGTCGACCTCCCCGGCGATGCGCGCCAACGCGTGCTCGGCGACGCCCATCGCGGCGTTGAACAGCGGACACTCCACCAGGAACGGATGCCGGTCGGCAAGCCCCTCGTCGCGGTAACCCGCCGCCCGGTAGGCGGTGACGACGGCGACGTACCGCGCGTAGTCCAGGTCCGTCGGCCGGTGCGCGGCGGCGGCGTGCACGGTGTCGCGCCGCCGGTACGCCCGCATGACCGACGCCTCGGCGGGTACCGCAGCCAGCGGTTCGTCCCAGGCCGGGCTGTTGTCCAGGCCGGACTCCCACGGGTGCACCACGGCGGCCAGCCCGGCCCCACCGACGTCGCGGTGGGTGGCGAGGTACCGCTGCTGCGCCACCAGCCGGGGATAGAGCCGCCGCAACGCGTCCCGGGCCTGCGGGGACGGCGCCCGCTCGTAGGCGTGCCAGGCGGCCAGCGCGTGCACCGGCGGCTGGACCAGACCCGAGGTGGCGACCGCAGGGGCACCCTCGACCTCGGTCGAGGCCCAGAAGACCGGCCCCGGGAAGTACGCGGTGGCGGGCACCGCCGGGTTGAACACGATGTGCGGCACCCGGCCGTCACGCCACTGGGCGTCGAAGAGGCTGGACAGCTCCGACCAGGCGCGCTCGGGCCGGACGTGGGCCCAGCCGATCGCGATGAACGCCGAGTCCCAACTCCACTGGTGCGGATAGAGGCTGCGCGACGGCACGGTGTGGTCGTGTTCCCAGTTGCCGTCCAGAGTGGCCGACGCCGACTGCCGGAGCGCGGCGTACCGCCCACTGGCCAGGTCGGCCGGGGCAGGGCTCGGCCCGCTCGACGGAACAGTCCGGTTAACCATGAGTCACATCCAGGTAGCGCTACGCTCCTCGCTAGGCTAGACGATCGTGGCACCAGTCACTGCGCACGGGGGCGCGCGAACGATCGACGCGAAGGAGCCCATCGATGCACCAGGGTCCCACGGGAACCGAGGGCGAGGACTACACCCACCGGTTGCAGCAGCTCAGTGGCGCCCGGTGGAAGAGACTCCTGGACGTGCAGGCGCCGTACCGGTGGAACCTGCGACGGCTCGGCCTCGGCCGTACCCTCGATGTCGGGTCCGGGTTGGGCCGTAACCTGGTCAACCTGGGCGCCGGCGCGGTCGGCGTCGACCACAACCCGACCTCGGTGGCGCACACCCGCTCGCTCGGGCTGGAGGCGTACACCACCGATGAGTTCTTCGGCAGCGCGCACGCCCGCCCGGACGCGTTCGACTCCATGCTCGCCGCGCACCTGCTCGAACACATGCCGGCCGAGCAGGCCCGCGAGGTGGTCGCGTCGTACCTGCCGTTCGTCCGTTCCGGCGGCCGGGCGGTCTTCATCACCCCGCAGGAGCGCGGGTACGACAGCGACGCGTCGCACGTCCGGTTCGTCGGCTTCGCCGAGGCGGCCGAGACCTGCCGCGAACTCGGGCTGACCGTGCTACGGCAGTACTCCTTCCCGTTCCCCCGCATCGCCGGGCGGGCGTTCACGTACAACGAGTTCGTGACCGTCGCCCGGCTGCCCTGAGGCCCGCCGGTTACGGTGGGCCCATGGGCAACCCGACCCGGTGGGCCACCGACACCGGCCCCGAGCACTCCCAGTGGTACGTCGACCGGTTCCGCCGCATGGCGGCCGACGGGATCGACCTGGCCGGGGAGGCGCGGCTGTTGGACGCGCTGGTGCCGCCGGGCTCCCGGATCCTCGACGCCGGCTGCGGCACCGGCCGGGTCGGTGCCGAGCTGGCCGCCCGGGGGCACACCGTGGTCGGCGTGGACGCCGATCCGGTCCTGGTCGAGGCGGCCCGCGCCGACCATCCGGGACCACGCTGGCTGATCGCCGACCTGACCGAGCTGGACCTCGCGGCGGCCGGCGAACCCGAGCCCTTCGACGCGGCCGTCCTGGCCGGCAACGTGATGGCCTTCGTGGCGGCCGGCACCGAGGTCGCCGTGCTGCGGCGCGTCGCCGCGCACCTGCGCCCGGACGGGGTGGCGGCGATCGGATTCGGCACCGACCGGGGCTATCCGCTGCCCGGCTTCGACGCCGACGTGGTCGCCGCCGGGCTACGCCTGGAGCACCGCTTCGCGACCTGGGACCTGCGTCCGTGGCGGGACGACGCCGACTTCGCCGTCACCATCCTGCGCCGCCCCACCCCACAACTGCCCTGAGGTCTAAGGAGGGGACCCTTCCTATACACCAGGCGTTAGTAGGGGGCCCTTCCTTATACAGGACCGGGCTCAGTCGGGGGTGGCGGCCTGGCGGGCCGTCTCGGGGTCCAGGGAGGCTCCGGCGGGGACCAGGTCGACCACGCCCGCAGGCAACCGGACCGGTCGCACGTCGCCGTAGCCGAGCATGGCCGGTACGGCGGCGTCGGCCAGGACGTACCGCCGACCGAGGTCGGTGACCAGCGAGACCGCCCCGCCGGTGGCACCGGGTGCGGCGACGGACTCGACCACCGCGCCACGTCCCGGCTCCACCACCACCTGCTCGGCCACCTGACCGGTCGGTCGGTGCGGGGCGGCGGCCGGCTCCGGCAGGGCCACGCCCAGGCGTACGTCGACGGGGCCGGTGTCGTCGCCGACCCGCGCGCAGAGCGTCGACGCGTCCTCGGTGGCCAGCGGGGGCGGCAGTTCGGGTGGCGCGCCGGCTCCGTTCGGGGCGAGGTCGTCGAGTTGCGGCATGGCGGCGAAGCGACCGAGGCTGACCTGGTCCGGCTCGCGCTGGCCGGTCCGGGCCAGCAGCAGCGCGGCCTGCAACTCGGTGATGCCGGCCAGACCGTCGCGGAGCACCACCGCGTACTGCCGTCCGCCACCGGGGTTGCGCACCACCAGCGCGTCGCCGACCCGCGCACCGGCGACGCCGACGGAGCGGTCACCGAGGCCGGGTATCTCCAGCGGCTTCAGGTCCGTCCCGGCCGGGACGGCGTTGAGCAGGGCCGCAGCCACCGGAACGGCCCGCGCCCGGGTGACCGCCAACGCGGCCAGCACCCGGTCGGTGTCCCGGACCAGGTGCCGTCGCTGCTGCCAGAGCAGGTGCAGCGCGCCGTCGGGGGCGCGCAGCAGCAGGGCGTACGCGCCGAGCGGCCGACCGTCGTCGGCCCCGGCGCCGATCATCAGCACCGAGCGGGGCCGCTCGGTTCCGGCCGGGGTCGCCACCGACGAGCAGACCGCCCACGGCGCGGTGGTGAGCCGCCGGGTGTCCGGTAGCGAGTCGGGTGCGTCGCCGATGCCCAGCGGTACGCCACGCGGCACCCCGTCGAGCGAGCGGCGTGACACCACCACGGTTCTCGGCTGCTCCGCACCGACGATGAGCAGCGCCGACGCGTAGTTGCGCACCGGGTGCAGGCGTTGTTCGCGGTAGACGAACCGGGCACCGGACTCCCTCTCGACGATGACGGCGGCGGTGTCCCGCCACGTCGCGCCACCCCCGGTGAACAGGCCGTAGAGGGCGAACGCCCCCAACCCGGCGACCGCCACCAGGACGCTGGCCAGCGCGGCACCGGCGAGCCGACGCATCGGTGACTGCACCGGGTCGGTCTCGCGCATCACCAGCGCCGCCACCACCCGCTGGAGGGTGAACTGGTACGAGTGGAGCTGGTCCTGCCGCGACGGCATGCGATCTCCTCCGCGCGAGACGGTCGGCGCACAGGATATGCGGCGTGTCGATGTCGCGTGGACCGTGCGTCACCACCCGTCGGCAACCGCGTAGCATCCGGCCGGTGAGCGTACGTTTCGAGGAACTGGCCTGGCGTCCGACCCCGATCGGTGAGATCAGCCTGCGCCGACGCCGGGACCTCCGTCTCGACCTCGACGTGTACGAGGTCAAACTCGACGACGAGTTCCTGATGTCGAGCCTCTTCACCGCCGGTGAGGTCGAGCTGGCCCGGTTGGGGCTGGCGCCGCTCGCCGGGACCGGTCTGGACGTGGCGGTCGGCGGTCTCGGGCTCGGGTACACGGCGCGGACCGTGCTGGCCGACGAACGGGTGGGCGCGTTGCTGGTGGTGGAGGCGCTCGAGGACGTCATCGACTGGCACCGGCGCGAGTTGTTGCCGTTCGCCGCCGGGCTGGCCACCGATCCGCGTACCCGGTTGGCCCGGGCCGACTTCTTCGCCCGGGTGGCCGGCGGGGAGGGCCTCGACCCCGACGCGCCGGGGCGTCGTTTCGACGCCATCATCCTGGACGTCGACCACTCCCCCCAGCATGTGCTGCACCCGAGCCACGCCGACTTCTACACTCCGGCGGGGCTGGGTCGCCTGGCGCGGTTGCTGCGGCCGGGCGGGGTGTTCGCGCTCTGGTCGGACGACCCGCCCGAGCCGGGGTTCGAGCGGGTGCTCGCCGAGGTCTTCCCGACCCACCACAGCCACGTGGTGCGCTTCGCGAACCCGCTGACCGGCGGCGAATCGGCCAACACGGTCTATGTGGCGCAGACCACGACCGGCCCCGACCTGGTCGGGCAGGCATGAGGCCGGGCCGGACGGGGTAGCTGACCAGGCAGGCCGCCCGGATCGTCCGGGCGACCTGTCCAGGAGGTGGAGATGCGTGCCCTGCTCTGGGTGGTCGGCGTGGTGGCCGGTGTGCTCGTCCTGCTCGGGCTGCTTCTCGAAGCGGTCCGTTGGCTGCTCATCATCGGTGTCATCGCGCTCGTCGCGGTGATCGTGCTGGCTTTCGTCAAGGGGCGACGGTCGGCCCAGAACTATCCGAGCCGCCGTTGACCGGCGGCTCGGAAGTCGGCGGTGTCAGACGCCGGCGGCGGCCAGCGCGGGCGTCGCCGGTCGGTCGTCCGAGGTCGTCTCGGTGCGGCGGCGGCGGTTCGGCAGGGCGAGGCGGAAGACCTTGCCCCACGCGGAGAGCACCTGTCGCGGCAGGGAGCCGGTGACGTACTTCAGGCCGTACTTGTCGAAGAGCGCCCGCACCTCGGGGGCGATCTCCTGGTAGCGGTTGCTGGGCAGGTCGGGGAAGAGGTGGTGCTCGATCTGGAACGACAGGTTGCCGGTCATGATGTGCATCAGCTTGCTACCGCTGATGTTGCCCGAGCCGAGCATCTGCCGCAGGTACCACTCGCCCCGGGTCTCCCCCTCGATCGAGGTCTTCTCGAAGGTCTCCACGCCCTTCGGGAAGTGCCCGCACATGATCACCGAGTGGCTCCACACGTTGCGGACCAGGTTGGCGGTGAAGGTCGCGGCCATGGTGTGGAAGAACGACGGGCCGGACAGCAGCGGATGGACCACGTAGTCCTTGAGCGCCTGGCGGCGGATCTTGCGGCCGACCGCGCGGAGCCGGGCCCGGAACTCCGGGCTCTTGTGCTTGCCGTCCTTGAGGTTGTTGGCCAGGTCGAGGTCGTACGCGGCGACGCCGTACTCGAAGAAGCAGGCGTTGACGAAGTTGTAGACCGGCTGGCCCAGGTAGGCCGGGTGCCAGGGCTGGTCCTCGTCCACCCGCATGATGCCGTACCCGAGGTCGTTGTCCTTGCCGACCACGTTCGTGTAGCGGTGGTGCAGCTCGTTGTGCGATTCCTTCCACTGCGAGGCGGGGGTGGCGTGGTCCCACTCCCAGCTCGTCGAGTGGATCTTCGGGTCGCGCATCCAGTCCCACTGACCGTGCAGGACGTTGTGCCCGATCTCCATGTTCTCCAGGATCTTGGCCACCGACAGACCCGCGGTGCCGATGATCCAGGCCGGCGGGAACAGCGAGAACAGCAGCACCACCCGGCTGCCGACCTCCAGCTTGCGCTGCGTCGAGATGACCTTGCGGATGTACGCGGCGTCCCGCTCACCCCGGGAGTTGATCACCCGCTCCCGCAGGGCGTCGAGTTCCCGGCCGAGGTTCTCGATGTCCTCGGCGGTGAGGTGCGCGATCGGGTTGTTGGCCTTCTTCTGGATCACGGTCACGGCGGCGGTTCTCCGATTCAGATCTCGAGTTCGCAGGGCCCGGCCGCGGCCGACACGCAGGTCTGCACGCGTACGCCGTCGCCCGGCAGGGCGGTGGTGAGCTGTCCGTTGCGCAGGTCGCGGACAGCGCCCTGGCGAAGTGGCAGCACGCAGCCGAAGCAGATGCCCATCCGGCAGCCGGAGGGCATCAGCACGCCGGCGTTCTCACCGGCGTCGAGCAGCGGGGTGGTGCCGTCGGCCGCCACCGTCACCGACGAGTTGGTGAAGGTGACCGTGCCGCCGTCACCGGCGGTGATGATCGTGGGTCGGAAGCGTTCGGTGTGCAGGCGCTCGACCTGCCCACGGGCCTCCCAGTGTGCCTCGGCCGCGTCGAGCAGACCGAGCGGGCCGCACGCCCAGGTCCGGCGCTCCAGGTGGTCGGGGACGAGCGTGTCGAGTTCGGCGACGTCCAGCAGGCCCTCGACGGAGGTGTGGCGCTCCACCAGCCGCAGGGCGCCGCGTGCGGCGAGGGCACGCAGTTCCGGGCCGAAGACCACGTCGTCGGCGGTCGGCGCCGAGTGGACGAGCACCACGTCGCTGCCGTCCAGCGCGCCCGAGCGCAGCATCCCGGCGACCGGGGTGATGCCGCTACCTGCGGTGAGGAACAGCACCCGCTCCGGCGCCGGCGAGGGCAGCACGAAGTCGCCGCGTGCCTGGTCGAGCTGCACCAGCGTGCCGGGGCGCGCCCGCCGCACCAGGTGGTTGCTGACCACGCCGTCGGGGATCGCCTTGACGGTCACCGAGATCGGGTCGGTGCGGCGGCCGGGTGCCGAGGTCACCGAATAGGCCCGCCACTGGCGTACGCCGTCCACGTCGACGCCGAGGCGCACGTACTGGCCGGGGACGTGGCCACGCCAACTGCGGCCCGGCTGGATCAGCACGGTCGCCGCGTCCGCCGTCTCAGGGCGCACCTCGACGATCCGCCCGCGCAGGTCGGCGCTGGCCCGCAGCGGGGCGACCAGGTCGAGGTAGTCCCCGGGCAGTACCGGTGTGGTCACCGACTCGGCGAGTCGCCACAGACGGCGTCGAAGGGATACCTTGGCGCCGGGTCGCGGAACGGTGGCGGTCATAGAACGATGGTCGCCGTGTGCTGGGCATAAAATCTTGGCCGGCGAAGGTAAAGCGACCCATCCGTTTTGTGCGGGGAGAACAACGTGGCGGAAAGTTCCGGCACCAGCCACCGGGCGGCTCGCATCGAGTTGGACCAGCGGGTAGCCCGTGAGCTGCGCGAGCGCCTGCCGCTGGTCGCCGAACGGACCGTCACCGCGATCACGGCGGAGGTGCCCAGTTACTCCGGCACCCTGACCGGACAGATGCGGGACAAGATCGAGAACGCGGTGCAGATCGCGTTGGGCACCTTCCTGCAACTGCTCGAACGGTCCCACGGCGGCGATCCCAGCACACCGCTGGTCCCGGCGCTGGAGGCCGCGTACGCGCTGGGCAGCGGCGAGGCCCGGTCGGGTCGCAGCGTGGACGCGCTGCTGGCCGCGTACCGGATCGGCGCCCGGGTCTCCTGGCGGGAACTGGCCGCCACCACGGTGGCGATCGGGTCACCCGCCGCTGCGGTCGCCGAGTTCGCCGAGCTGATGTTCGCCTACATCGACGAACTCTCCGCGGCCAGCGTGGCCGGGCACGCCGACGAGCTGGCCAGCGTCGGGCGGGCCCGGCGGCGGAACCTGGAACGTCTCACCCAGCAGTTGCTCCTCGGCGAGCCGGAGGACGTGCTGGTGCGCAGCGCGGAGCGGGCCGACTGGCCGCTGCCGCAGACGCTGACCGTCGTGCTGCTGCCGCAGACGAAGCTGCGCGGCGCACTGGCCCTGCTCGACGAGCACACCCTGGAGAGCAACGAGGAACTGCCCGCCGGGGAGTCGGGCGCGGAGACCGCCGTGCTGCTCGTACCGGACATGCACGGCGACCGGCGACGGCAGCTCGCCCGGGTGTTGCAGGGCCGACGCGCCGTGCTGGGCCCGGCCCGCTCGTGGGCCCGGGCCAGTTCGTCCTACGAGCGGGTGCTGCGGCTCAACGCCCTGGGCATCGCGCCGCCCGACGACGGGGAGCCGGTGGACACCGAGCACCATCTGGCCGAACTGCTGCTCAGCGCCGACCCGGAGGCTCTGGCCGACCTGCGTGCCCGGGTGCTGCAACCACTGGCCGCGCTGCCCCCGGCCAGTGCCGAGCGGCTCGCCGAGACACTGCGCTCCTGGCTGCTGCACCAGGGGCGACGCGACGACGTCGCCGCCGACCTCTTCGTCCACCCGCAGACCGTCCGGTACCGGATGGGTCAGCTCCGCCAGCTCTACGGCGAGCGGCTCACCGACCCGCACTGCCTGCTGGACCTCACCGTGGCACTGGCGCTGCCGGCACCCGTCCCGCCCGCCGCGACCCCCTGAGCGACGCACCGACCCTCGCGGCGCGGTCGTGGTGATGTGTGTCGTGGTGATGTGTTAGGAAGGGTCCCCTGCTATGCACCAGGCGTTAGCAGGGGACCCTTCCTTGCATCCCTGTGTGCGTACGTGGGGCTGGTCATTCGAGCGTGCGCGGCCCGAGCAGGCGGATCTCCTCGACGTCCAGGTGCGCCTGCAACTCGCGCAGCACCACGTCGTCGATCTCCCGGGAGTCGCGCATCCGGGTGATCTCACGGCGCTTGTGGTCCAGCGCGGCCAGCCGTAGCTGACGCTCCGCCTCCTGGACGGCAGCCGTATCGTCCTCCGGCTCGGCCTGGGCCGCGTCCAGGTGCCCGGAGTACTCGTCCTGGATCCGCCGCAGAATGTCCGCGTCGGCACCGATCCGCTCGGCGATGTCCGGCAGCGCGTCGAGGGTGACCTGGGTGGCGCGGACCCGCGCCTGCCGGCTCTCGTCCTCGCGTTCCGGGTCACCGGTGAGCCCCGCCCAGGTCAGCAGGAACGGCAGCGTGGTGCCCTGCACCAGCATGGTCAGCAGGATCACCGTCGCCACGCAGAAGATGATCAGGTCCCGTTCCGGGACCCGGTCCCCGTCGATGCTGAGCGGCACGGCGAGCGCCGCCGCCAGCGAGACCGCGCCCCGGAAGCCGGCCCACCCGGCGACGGTACGGACCCGCCAGTTCACCCGACGGCTCACGGCGACCGCGCGACGGTCCACCAGCCGGGCGACGATCGCGGTCAGGTGCAGCCAGAGCATCCGCACCGCCACCAGCACCACGGCCACCACCACCGCGATGGCGAGCGCACGCAGCAGCGACACACTGGTGACGCTGCGTACCGCCCGGGGAATCTGCATGCCGACCAGCACGAAGAGTCCACCGTTGATGAGGAAGGTGGTCAGGTCCCAGAACGACAGCGCCAGCACCCGCGACCGGGCCCGGACCACCCGGGGACTGGCAGCGGTCAGCATCAACCCGGAGACCACCACCGCGAGTACGCCGCTCTCGTGCACGACGTCGGCGAGGAAGAACGCGGCGAACGGGGTGAGCACGCTGATCGCGCCCTCCCGCAACGGGTCGTCCAGGCGCTTGCGGATGAGGATCACCACGGTGCCGACCAGCAGACCGGCGGCGATGCCACCGAGGAACGACAGGCCGACCCGCTCGACGAGTTCGAAGACGGTCGGCGCGGCACCGCCACCGAGCAGCCCGAGCGCCACGGCGAACAGCACCAGGGCGGTGCCGTCGTTGATCAGGCTCTCGGTGTGCAGCGTGGTGAGCAGCCGCCGGGGCATCCGCTTGGCCAGACCGGCCACGGCCGCGGCGTCGGTCGGGGCGAGCACCGCGCCGAGCACCCAGGCCACCGCCGGGTCGACGCCGAAGCGCTGCACGACCAGGGACACCACCACCATCGTGACGCCGACCAGCCCGACCGCCAGCAGCGTGATCACCACGATGTTCGCCCGGACCTCGCGCAGGCTGGTGGTCAGGCTCTCCCGGTAGAGGATGGCCGGCAGGAACAGCAGCAGCACCACCTCGGGGGGCAGGATGACGTGCGACAACGGCGGTAGCAGCGCCAGCAGCGCGCCCATGCAGATGAGCAGGACCGGTGGCGCGACCCGGTAGCGACCGCCGAGGGTGGTGCCGACCAGCACGGTGACGCCCAACGTGATGATCAGCAACAGCTCGCTCACGTCGCCCCCGTTCGTCGTCCACCACATGGTGGTACGCCGACCGGGCGTTCCGGGCGGATTCAGCCGACCCGCAGACGAGGGAGCCTGCCTAGCGGAGTGCTCCCCCGGCCAGGTCCTCCTCGATGCGCCGGGCGGCGGCGAGCAGCGGCGGCAGCAGTTCCCTGCGGATCGCGTCGAACGTGCCGCGGCTGGCGTGGGCGGAGACGTTGACCGCCGCGATCACGGTGCCGTCGTCGGCGCGTACCGGGGCGGCCAGCGACCGCAGCCCCTCCTCAAGTTCCTGGTCGACCAGGGCGTACCCCTGGGCGGCGATCCTGGTGAGGATGGTGCGCAGCTTGGCCGGGTCGGTGATGGTGCGACGGGTGAGCGGGCGCAGCGTCGCGGTGGCGAGGTAGTCGTCCAGCCACTGCGCGGGCTGTGCGGCGAGCAGCACCCGGCCCATCGAGGTGGCGTACGCGGGGAAGCGGGTGCCGACGCTGATCCCCACCGTCATGATCCGTTTGGCGGGCACCCGGGCCACGTAGACCACCTCGTCGCCGTCGAGGACCGAGGCGGAGCACGACTCGTGGACCTGCGCGACCAGGGCCGCCATGTGCGGCCGGGCCACCTCCGGCAGACCCAGGCCGGAGAGGTACGCGTAGCCGAGGTCCAGGATGCGTGGGCGCAGCGAGAACAACCGCCCGTCGGTGTGCACGTAGCCCAACTCGACCAGGGTGAGCAGGAACCGTCGGGCGGCGGCGCGGGTCAGCCCGGTGGCGCGGGCGACCTCGCTGAGGGTGAGTTGCGGGTGCTCCGCGTCGAACGCCCTGATCACGGCGAGACCGCGTTCCAGCGACTGGACGAACTCGCCGGATCGCGTGGTCGCCGCGTCGGTCACTGGGCCTCCTGCCGCAGGGTCTCCTGGGCGACCTTGAACGCCCGGTTCGCCGCCGGTACGCCAGCGTAGACGGCCACCTGCAACAGGACCTCACCGACCTCCTGCGGGGTCAGGCCGTTGCGCAGCGCGGCGCGTACGTGCATCGCCAGTTCCGCGTCGTGGTGCTGGGTGGCGAGGACGGCGAGGGTGATGCAACTGCGGGTACGCCGGTCCAGCCCGTCCCGGGTCCAGATCTCACCCCACGCGTACCGGGTGATCAGGTCCTGGAAGTCGGCGGTGAACTCGTCGGTGTCGGCGACCGCCCGGTCCACGTGGGCGTCGCCGAGCACCTGCCGGCGTACCGCCATCCCGGCCTCGTGTCGTTGCGCGTCGGTCACGGCGTCGCCCTGCCTTCCGGGTCGAGGTGGCTCGTGAGCAGGCGGGTGACGGCCTCGGGTCGTTCGACGTTGGCCAGGTGGGCGGCGTCGGCCAGCACGACCAGCCGGGCACCGTCGATCCGCGCGGCGATGTCGGCGGCG
>NZ_SISL01000760.1:0-1560 GCF_004307965.1 Verrucosispora sp. SN26_14.1
TCGGTGGCGTACCCGCCGGGCAGCGCGGCGATGAAGTCGTGCGCGCCGATCGCCCGCGCGGCGGCCTCGACGGCGGCGTCGTCGGCGTCCGGCCGACCGAACCGGATGTTCTCCGCGACCGTGCCACCGAACAGGTGGGTCTCCTGGGTGACCAGCACCATCGTCCGGCGCAACTCGGTGTCGGCCACCTGGCGCAGGTCCACGCCGTCGAGGCTGACCGTGCCGCCGGTCGGATCGTGGAACCGGGCCAGCAGCTTGGCGACGGTGGACTTGCCGGCGCCGGTCGGCCCGATCAGCGCCACCGTCTGCCCGGCGGGAATGTCGAGGTCCAGGCCGGTCAGGATCGCCCGCCCGGTGTGGTAGCCGAACGACACGTCCCGGAACTCCACCGCGCCCCGGGTCGGCCCGCGCGGCAGCGGCACCGGCTGCGCGGGCTCGGCGACCTCCGGACGCTCGTCGAGCACCCCGGCGAGCTTCTCCAACGCGGCCGTGGCCGACTGGAGCGAGTTGTAGAACTGGCTCAGCTCCTGCATCGGCTCGAAGAACCGGCGCAGATAGAGCAGGAAGGCCGCGAGTACGCCCACGCCGGTCTCGCCACCCAGCACCCGCGCGCCGCCGTAGCAGAGCACCACCGCCACGGTGACGTTGCCGATCAGCTTGATCCCCGGGGAGTACGTCGCGATCAGGCGGAAGGCGTGCCGGCTGCTGTGCCGGTAGTCGTCGTTGACCGAGGCGAAGATCTGCTGGTTGCGCTCCTGCCGGCGGTACGCCTGCACCGCCCGGATGCCGCGCATCGACTCCACGAAGTGCACGATGACCAGCGCCATCGCCTCTCGGGTCCGGCGGTACGCGGCGGCCGAGGCGCGGGCGAACCAGCGGGACAACCAGAACAGCAGCGGGAAGGCGAGCAGGGTCACCGCCGCCAGCGGCAGGTCCAGCCAGAGCAGGATGCCGGCCACCGACACGATCGTCAGAGCCGCCATCACCAGGCTCTCCACGCCTCCGTCGACCAACTCGGCGATCGAGTCGATGTCGCTGGTCAGGCGCGAGATCATCCGGCCCGAGGTGTACCGCTCGTGGAAGGCCACCGGCAGGCGCAGGAAGTGCGCGTACACCCGCTGGCGCAGGTCGAGCAGGACGGCCTGGCCGATCCGGGCGGAGAGGGCGAGGAAGGCGCGCCGGGCCGCGTACTCGATGCCGGCCGCGGCGGCGAAGGCCACCGCGACCGCGACCAGCGGACCGGGCCGACCCTCGCGCAGCGGGTCGATGGCCCGGTCGATGCCGAGCATCACCAGGTACGGCCCGGACATGGCGGCGGCGTTCTGGGTCAGCAGCAGCGCCACCGCGGCGCCCAGCCGGGCGCGGTGCGGGCGCAGCACGTCGGCCAGCAGCGCCCGGCTGCGGGCGCGCAACCGGGCCACCGCCTCCGGGCTGGTGTCCTCGGCGAGGCTGCGGTCGGCGTGCGGGTCGGGGGCGATGCCGCGCCAGTGCGTCGGGTCGGCGACCGTCGGGCGGGAGGTCTTCGGTGCGGCGGTCGTCGGGCCGGACCGGCTCTGGGTC
>NZ_SISL01000761.1:0-1546 GCF_004307965.1 Verrucosispora sp. SN26_14.1
GCCCGCCCCCGCACCGCAGCCCGCGCCGCCGCAGCAGCCGGTGACGCCGCCGCCGCTGGTGGACGACGGCCGCGCCATCGAGGGCGAGATCGTGGAGCCGCGCTGAGAGCACGCCACCGCACGCACGACGGCGCCCCGGGAGATGATCTCCCGGGGCGCCGGTGGTGACTGGTCAGGCGCGACCGCGGCGGGTCCGGACCTCCTGGAGCCGCTCGGCGAGGATGTCCTCCAGCTCCGCGATGGAGCGCCGCTCCAGCAGCATGTCCCAGTGCGTACGCGGCGGCTTGGCCTTCTTCTGCTCCGGCTCGTTGCCGTCGACCAGCCGGGCCACGCTGCCGTCGAACTTGCACTCCCAGGTGGTGGGCACCTCGGCGTCGACGGCGAACGGCACCTCGAACTGGTGACCCTTGGCGCACAGGTACTCGCGGGTCTGCCGCGGCGCGAGCTCCGTGTTGCGATCGGATTCGTAGCTGACCGCGCCCAGTCGGCTACCGCGCAGCATGCGCTCGCCCATGATCGACTTCCCCTCTGTGGTGGTGCTGGTCCTATCGGTGTAACGGTCCGCCGGCGCCGCGCCATTCCCCGTGGCCGCGTCTCGGCGTCCCGCAGCACGGCGGGTACGGGGTCAAGGGTAGCGGGCCGTAGCGCGTACCCGGTCGGGTCCGCCCGCCGGGTCGTCTCGGCGGACCGTCGCCGCCAGCGGGAATCGTAGCCGTCGCGCGCACCCGGGCGGGCCGGGTGGGCGGCGGCGCGCCGTGATCAACCTAGCCTTCGCGGGTACCTGTGCGGGCGGTCGCGCCGTGATCAGCCTGGGCGACCGGCTGGCGGCGGCGCGTCGTGATCAACCGGCCCGGGGCGTCGGCGGCAGGGGAAGCGGCAGGCCGGGCAGGCCGTCGATGCTGGTGGCGACGTCGTCCTTGCCGGCGAAGTAGGCGTCCAGCGACGCGTCGTCCTCTCGGGCGAACCGGCGGCCGTGCAGGTCCCGGTCGGCGTCGTAGGTCATCAGCGGCACCGCGTAGCCGCAGGTGTCGCGGATCAGCCCGGCGTGCACCACGATGATCGCCCGCAGCCCGTGGTCGGCGCTGTCGATGTCCGGGAAACGGGCCAGCAACTCCGGGAAACGCGGATCGTCGCGGAACACCGGCTCACCCCGCCCGTGCACCCGCACGATCGTCGGCGGACCGGAGAAGGCGCACCACATCAGCGTGATCCGGCCGTTCTCCCGCAGGTGGGCGATGGTCTCGGCGTTGCTGCCGGCGAAGTCCAGGTAGGCCACCGTCTGCTCGTCGAGCACCGCCAGGCACCCGCGCAGCCCCTTCGGCGACAGGTTGACCGTGCCGTCGCCGGCCAGCGGCGCGGTCGCGGTGAAGAACATCGGCTGGGCCTCGATGAAGTCCCGCAGTCGACCCTCGATGCGCGCGTACGTCTTCCCCATCCGCCCATCATCGGCGAGCCCCCACCCACCCCGCTGCCCCCATCCCAACCCTCGACACCCCCCGACGCGCGACAGCACGAACGACTCAGCTCGACAGGCCCCACCCCCAGA
>NZ_SISL01000762.1:0-1509 GCF_004307965.1 Verrucosispora sp. SN26_14.1
GCGGGAGCGGTACGCGGCAGCCGCCGCCGCCCAGCGCCTGGCGGTGAACCGGGCGTTGCGGCGGGCCGGTGCGTCACACCTGCCGCTGAGCACCGACCGGGACTGGATCGCCGACATCGTCCGCCACGTCCACGCCCAACGACGGCTCGCCCGAGCCACCCGACCGGCTGGAGGGAGAAACGCGTGAGTTGGGAGTCCCCGGAAAGGTTGTGGCTGCTCGCCGGGGTGGTCGCGCTGGTCGTCGGCTACCTGGTGATGCAGCGGCGACGCAGCCGGTACGCGGTGCGGTTCACCAACCTGCGGCTGCTGGACAAGGTCGCGCCGGCCCGCCCGGCGTGGCGGCGGCACGTACCGGCCGGTCTGTTCATCGCCATGTTGGCGCTGCTGGTGGTCGGGTTCGCCCGGCCCACCGACGAGGTGCGCGTACCCCGTGAACGGGCCACCGTGATGGTCGCGGTGGACGTGTCCCGGTCCATGCTCGCCGACGACGTACCGCCGGATCGGTTGGTCGCGGCCAAGGACGCGGCCCGGGAGTTCGTCGCGGACCTGCCGGAGGAGTTCAACGTGGGGTTGGTGGCGTTCGCGGGCAGCGCCTCGGTGATGGTGCCGCCGACCGGTGACCGGGAGGTGATGGCGGCCGGCATCGACCGGCTCGACGAGGGCGTGACGGGCGTGCAGGGCACCGCGATCGGCGACGCCATCGACGCCTCGCTGGAGTCGATCCGCACGCTTGACGCGCAGGCGGTCGACGAGCCGCCGCCGGCCCGGGTGGTGATCCTCTCCGACGGGGCCAACACCACCGGGCGCAACCCGACCTCGGCGGCGGGCGACGCGGTGGAGGCCGGGGTACCGGTCGACACCATCTCCTTCGGCACGCTCGACGGCCAGATCGGCGCGGGACAGCGCGTCCCGGTCGACGGGGAGACCCTGCGGGTCGTGTCGGAGCAGTCCGGGGGCGGCTACTACGAGGCGGGCAGCAGCGCCGAACTGCGCGAGGCGTACGCCGACATCGGCTCGTCGGTGGGCTACCGGATGGAGCGGCAGGACGTGTCGGCCCGGTTCATCGGTGGCGGGCTGGTGTTCGCGCTGCTGGCCGCGGCGGCGTCGATGCTCTGGTTCTCCCGCCTGCCGTGACGACTTCGAAGGGACAGTTCATGACGAGCACGATTCCGGGCCTCGGTGAGCCGCGCGGGCCGCGGTTCGTCTCCCCGAACCTGTATGGCGATGCCGCCGCGGCGGGCGTACCGGGAGTCGCGTCGGCGCCGCCGGTCGTACCCGCCGTGCCGGGTGGGCCGGTCGGGCCGGTCGGGCCGGACACGCCGCCGGACGTCTCCCCCGGCGGCGGCCCGTCCCGGTGGCCCCGGTTGTTGCTGGTCGGGTTGACGCTGGTGGCGGTCTCGGCGGGCGCCGGTGGCGTGGCCGGTCACCTCGCCGCCCGCGACGATATGCCGGAGGCGGCGGAGGCCGCCGCGCCGCCGCTCGCCCTCGGCCCCGGGGGTGACCTGGTGG
>NZ_SISL01000763.1:0-1504 GCF_004307965.1 Verrucosispora sp. SN26_14.1
CGCTAGTCTCGTGGGCGCGGAGATGGGTATAAGCGACAGCCCCGGCGGTCACACCTCGTCGTCGGCGGCGCCGCGGACGGCCAGCGCGGTCGCCGGGAGCGCCTCGGCGAACTCCGGAGTCGTCAGTACGCTGACGGCGACACCGGGTGCGACCAGCCAGAACGCCTGCGCCTCGCCGGTCAGCCCAGGGCCGTCGCCGTGCGGGAAGTCGCTCAGCCGCCACTGCGCCGGATCACGCTCGTGGTACGCGGCGAGGAAGTCGCGTAGCGCGTCGAGGTCGGTGAGCCGATCCCCCCGCAGCACGTGGACGCGCAGGTCCACCTGGTGCCCGTCGGCCGTCCGGCGCTCCCAGAACCGGCTGGTGAGGCGGACGTCCTCCCACTCACTGGCGAAGTCCGACACCTCGTCGCCGACACCGGGCGGCACATACCCGACGTGGAATCCGTCCAACACCCCGCCGTCGCGGTCCACTCGCCACCCTCTCGATCGTCCGGTCAGTTGCCCAGTGCGCGTACCTTCGTGATCGTCTCCTGGACGTGCTGCCGGGCCGGGCCACCGCCCTCGGCGGCCTGCGCGAGCGCCTGCCGGTACGAGTCGATCATCCCGATCAGCGGCCCGGCCGCCACCCCCTGCAACGCCCCCGCGACGAGTTGCCGCGCCTCGGCGGCATCCTGGGCGGCGGCGGCCGTCTTCGCCTTCGCCTCGTCCAGCTTGTGCGCGGCCGCCGCCAATCGGGCGATCATCTCCGCTGCGCTCACATGCCCTCCCCGGCTCGACCGCGACCACTCAGGAGCGTACGAGATCCGTCCGCACACCGCGACCACCCGCACCGCACACCCGATCAGATCGAGTCGGGAGCCCGGTCGGCGCGACCGAAGTTAGGAAGGGACCCTTTCTATACCGTAGGCGTTAGCAGGGGGCCCTTCCTTACACACACGGGTCAGCGCAGCAGGCGGACCAGCACCAGGTAGCCGCAGTAGGCGAGCGGCACCGCGACGAAGCACAGCAGGAAGCCCAGCAGCGGATACCGGGGCGGCGTAGCGGCACCACTGGCGGGCCGCCCCCACTTGCCGAGCACCAGCCAGGCACCGATCAGGGCGACCGCGGGCAGGCCGGCACACATCCAGGCGACCACCGTGCCGAGGCCGACCACACCGACGTCGGAGGCGAGACCCAGGATCAGCATCAGCACCACGGCGACACCGGAGAAGCCGAGATAGACGGCGACCGCCCGGGCCATCGGCGACCATCCGGGCAGCAGCGCCGGGCGCTGGGCGAGCATCTCGGCCTGCTGCGCGTACCTGTCCGCCTCGTCCGCCCAGCGCCGCGCCAACTCCAGCTCCGTCGCCGGGTCGACCGCACCGGCCCGTTGGGCCGGCACCCCCGCCTCCGTCGCGCTCACCGCCACCGGCAACGCCCGGTCCGTCTGCCCCGTTTGCGGGTACGCCCCGACCTCCGACCGCCCCGGCGCGGCGGCGGCGCCGCCGACCCCCACCGTCGACGG
>NZ_SISL01000764.1:0-1457 GCF_004307965.1 Verrucosispora sp. SN26_14.1
GCGCGGGCCCGTGCCGCGAACGCCGCCGCCCCCAACGCGTCGAACTCCGCCGCCGCGGCCTGCAACGCCTCCCGGGCCTGCCGCTTGCGGCGCGACCGGCGGTGCACCACCCCGGCGACCAGCAGACACCGGGCGCGGTCCAGCGGCAGGACGCCGGGCGGCACCGTGGCCCGCGCGCTGTCGATCTCCGCCAGCGCGGCCGACGGGTCGACCCCACCCGCGCTGTCCACCAGGGCCCGGCTGCGCGCCAACCCGAGCAGCGTCCAGGGGCGCGGCAGCCGCCGGTGCCGCTGCGCCAGCCGCGCCAGCGTCGCCCCTGCGGTGACCAGATCGCCGACCCCGACGCACGCCTCGATCCAGTCCGGCTCGAAGCGTTGGGCCAGCGGCTCGGCCAGGCCCATCCGGTCGAACATCGCGGCGAGCCGCCGGAACCCGACGGCGGCGTCGGCCGTCCGCCCGGCGCTGAGCGCGACGAACGCACCCAGGTGCAGGTGGATCCGGCGGCACCAGTCGTCGTCGAGTTCCTCGCCGAGCCGGGTGCCGGCCTCCGCCACCCGGGCCGCCGCGTCGAGCCGACCCCGCATCGCGTCGAGGAACGCGGCCAGCCAGGTCTCGGCGGTGAGTTCGGTGCCCAGCAACTCACCGAGCTCGCGGGCCGCCGCGATGTGCCGCTCCGCCGCCGCCCAGCGTCCGGCCAGCAGCTCGGTCTCGCCGAGGTGCTTGAGCAACTCGTGCTGGGACGGCTCGTCCCCGCGTGCGGTGGCCCGGTCCAGCAGCCCGGCCAGGCGCTGTCGGGCCCGGTCCAGGTCGTCGATGCCCTTCCACCAGACCGCCGGGATCGTGCCGGCCAGCCAGGACGGTTCCGCACCCTCCATGGCCAGTGCCCGGTGGAGCAGTTCGACGCGGGGCGGCACTCCGGCGCGTACCTCGTTGAAGAAGAGGTTCATCAGGGCGGCGGCCAGCAGCGGACGGTCGCCGCCGGGCCCGGTGAGCAGCCCGACCGCCGCCTCGGCGTGCGTGCGGGCCGGATCCGGCAGGTCGACGAAGAGTGCCAGGTGGGCGTGGATCCGTCCGGACAGGGGAGAGCCGGGTCGGGTCGCGGTCAGTGCCCGCGTCGCGGCCTCGACGGCGGTGCCGCCCGGCTCGTCGGCGCTCCACGCCACCACGGCCCGCAGCAGCAGCGCCTCGGCACGGACGTCGCCGCCGAACCCGTCGGCCACCGCCTCGGCGGCGAGTCGGGCACCCGGATGGTCACCGCAGTCGAACCGGCACCGGGCCGCCGCCAGCCGTCGCCGCCCCTGGGCCTCCCGGTCGTCCGCCGGAGTGAGCCGCGCCGAGGACTCGTAGAGCGTCACCGCCGCCTCCGGCGCGCCGCGCGCGTGCTGCCGTGCCGCAGCCGCCGCCAGGGCGTCGGCCACCACCGGGTCGGGCGTGGTCTGTGTCTTATCCACATCTGC
>NZ_SISL01000765.1:0-1490 GCF_004307965.1 Verrucosispora sp. SN26_14.1
CCCCGGCACCACCCGACGGCTCGGCGACCTCCGGCGGGCACGCGGGCGGCCCGGTGCCGGTGGTCGGCGGGAGACCGTTCATCGGGGAGGACCTTCCGGTGCCGTCGAGGAGGTCGGGCGCCAGCGGCGATCGCGCCACCGGGCGCGCAGGTAGGCCAGCGGGCCGCGGATCATGCCCCGCCGGTTGGCACCGAGCAGTTCGCGCGGGAACCCGGCACCGATCCCGGCCAGTCGCGGGCCGTCCGCGCGACGCAGGTCACGCAGGGCGGTCGGCGCCAGCCGCGCCAGCGGCAGCAGCGTCCCCGGCCGGGCGAGCACGAGGCTGGTGTACGCGGCGGTCAGCCCGGTGCCATAGCCGACCATCTGCTGGCGCAACCCGGCCAGGTCACGCCGGTGGTAATGCCGGACCAGGGCAGCCGGGTGGTAAACGACCGTGCCGCCGGTCAGGAGCACCTGGGTCAGCGCCAGGGTGTCCTCCGACCCCATCGCCACCGTGCCCGCGCCGAGAGCGGGGTCGAACCCGCCGATCCGTTCCACGGCACCGGGCCGGAAGGTCATGTTCCCGCCGGTGCCGAACGGTGGCAGCGGATAGAGCGGGCTCTGGAGGTGCGCGGTGGCCGGGGAGAAGACCTGGGGTGTGAACCCCCGCCCCTTGCTGTGCCCGCCGAACTCCTCGAACCACAGCTGGGCGTCGGTCTCCAGCTCGGCCGGGACGATGGCACCGGAGACGACGTCCGCCTCGGGGTGTGCGAGCAGCGCCCGGCCCAGCTCGGCGAGCCAGTATGGGTCGGCTGTCTCGTCGTCGTCGATCCAGGCGAGGATCTCGCCGGGCGCGACGGCGACCGCGCGGTTGCGGGCGTGCGACAGTCCCGGTCGCGGTTCGACGACGTACCGCACCGGCCCACGACGGGCGGCCTCGGCGACCACATCCCGGGTGGCCGTGCTGCTCGGGGCGTTGTCCACCACGAGGACCTGGAACCGGGGATAGTCCTGGCGGAGGAGGCTATCCAGGCAGCGGGCCAACCCGCGCGGACGTTCCCGGGTGCAGACGACCACGGTGATGTGCGGTGCGTCCCGCAGCACCTCGGCGCGTTCGGCCAGGTACGCGGAGCCGTCGGTGGGCACCGGCCCACCCCACCGGGCGCCGATCTCGCGCCCGAGGTCGGCCCCGGTCAGCCCGGCCTCGGGTACCGCGAGCAGGAGCGAGCCGATCGGCTCGGTGTGCCGTCGGACCAGCAGCCAGGCCCGTTCGACACGCCGACCGTCCGGGCCGTACGCCGGGATCGCCGGCAGCGGCTCGGTCAGCTCGACATCGCGTACCAGGGCCGGCAGCCGGCCCGTGTCGGCGACCGGCGTCGAGACTGGCGTGTTCATCGGTCAGCTCCAATCCGGTCTGGATCCACCGGTGCCGGCGGCACCGGCGGGGCACCGGCCGGCGAGGCCAGTTCCACCAGGGCGCCGACGCCGGCGGCGGTCGCACCGAGCAGGAC
>NZ_SISL01000766.1:0-1490 GCF_004307965.1 Verrucosispora sp. SN26_14.1
GCCAGGCCCGGCGCGCGGTCAACGTGGCCGGCGGTCTGCACCACGCCATGGCCGACCGGGCGGCCGGGTTCTGCGTCTACAACGACCCGGCGGTGGCCATCGCCCGGCTGCTCGACCTGGGCGCGGAGCGCATCGCGTACGTCGACGTCGACGTGCACCACGGCGACGGGGTGCAGCAGATCTTCTGGGACGACCCGAGGGTGCTGACCGTCAGCCTGCACGAGACACCGCTCGCGCTCTTCCCCGGCACCGGGTTCCCCGACGAGACGGGTGGCCCGAACGCCGCCGGCACGGCGGTCAACGTCCCGTTGCCGCCAGGGGTGGAGGACGCCGGCTGGCAACGCGCCTTCCACGCGGTCGTGCCGTCGGTGCTGCGCGCGTTCCGCCCGCAGGTGCTGTTCACCCAGTGCGGTGCGGACGCCCACCGCGTCGACCCGCTTGCCGACCTGCATCTGTCGGTGGACGGTCAGCGCGCCACCTACCTGGCGTTGCGGGCGCTCGCCGACGAGCTGTGTGACGGGCGGTGGGTGGCCACCGGTGGCGGCGGGTACGCGCTCGTCGAGGTGGTGCCCCGGGCCTGGACGCATCTGCTCGCGGTGGCCACCGGCGCGCCGTTGGACCCGGCGACGCTGACTCCGCCGGGCTGGCGGGATCTGGCCCGGGCCCGGCGTCCCGGCACCGACATCCCGTTGCGGATGACCGACGACGTCGACCCGAGCTACGAGCCGTGGCAGCCCACCGGCGAGCCGAACCCGGTGGACCGGGCCATCGCGGCCACCCGGAAGGCGGTCTTCCCGCTGCTCGGCCTCGACCCACACGATCCCCGCGACTGAGCCGGCCGGGGGAGGGCCGCCCGAGGTGACCAGAACCGAACCAGTCGTCGACGTGCTGCTCAGTGACGGCAGCACCGTCCAGTTGCGACCGATCCGTCCCACCGACGCGCCGGCGATCGTCGAGATGCACGCCCGGTTCTCCGAGCGCACCCGGTACCTGCGGTACTTCTCGCCGTACCCGCGCATACCCGAACGGGACCTGCACCGCTTCGTCAACGTCGACCACCGCGACCGGGAGGCGTTCGTGGTGCTGGCCGGCGACCGGATCGTCGCCGTCGGCCGGTACGAGCGGCTCGGCCCGGCCTCGCCCGACGCCGAGGTCGCGTTCGTGGTCGAGGACGCCTACCAGGGCCGGGGCATCGGCTCGGTGCTGCTGGAACACCTCGCCGACGCGGCCCGCCGCAGCGGGATCGTCAACTTCGTGGCCGAGGTGCTGCCGGCCAACGGCGCGATGCTGCGGGTCTTCGCCGACTTCGGCTACCAGATCCAGCGCCAGTTCGCCGACGGCGTGGTGCACCTGACCTTCCCGATCGCGCCCACCGAGGCGACCCTGGAGGTGCAGCGGGGGCGGGAGCACCGCACCGAGGCCCGGTCCATCGCCCGGCTGCTCGCCCCGCGTGGCGTGGTCGTCTATGGCGCCAGCGCCACCGGCCAGGG
>NZ_SISL01000767.1:0-1479 GCF_004307965.1 Verrucosispora sp. SN26_14.1
CCCGCCGAGGACGAGTCCGGGCACCCGGTCGTCGCGGCCAACGGCACCGCGCCCGAGCCCACCGCACGTTGAGAGACCCGGTCGGGTCGGTGCGGGAATGTCTCCGCTCCGGCCCGACCGGTGACCGTGCTCAGCACGGTCGGCGCGGCAACCAGCCGAGGAACCGGTCTCGGGCGTGGGCCGGCGGTAACCCGGGCAGATCCCGGGCGGCGGCGAGCAGACACGACCCCAGATAGACCGCGAGTGCGGCCCGCGCTCCCCCGAACTCCGCCAGCAACTGGCTCTGCTTGACCGGGCACGGCCATTCCTGGCCGCAGCCGGTGCAGGTCCAGGCGGGCGGCGAGGGCAGGTGCTCCGGCGGTTTCGTCGCGCGGTAGCGGGCGTTCGCGCTGTTGCCGCGACCGGTGTGCGGACGGAGCACCCGGACCGTGTCGTCCGACTCCGCACCGTGGGGGACGAAGAGTTCCCGTCGCGCCAACCCCAGCGCACCGCCGGCGCGTACCAGTGCGTCCGGTCCGGGCCGGTGCCCGACCAGCGCTCCCAGCAGATGGTGTCCCAGCAGGTCGAACGCGTCGGGCCCGAGGTCGAGTTCGCGACACAGCCCGATCAGCCGCAGCGGCGCCGCCACCCGCTGCGTCACCAGCGCCGCGCGCAGGACGTCCCGCAGGCCGTCCCCCAGTGCCCCCAGCCGGCTCCCCACGATGCCGATCAGGACCGTCTCCCCGGCGATCCGCCGAAGCGCTTCAGCCGTCGCCCGGCGGACGACGTCAGTCGGATCACTACCCTCCAACACCCCACCCCTCTCCGGCGTACGTCGTGCCGCTACCTCTCCTTCGGACACCCATCGTGATCATCCAGCCGCGTGCACCGCACGCCCGGAGGCGTGGTGCGCCGGCCGACGACGACGCCTCCCGTCTTCGGCAACGATCGAGCACCGGCCGACGCGACGCACGAACCGCCTGTGGCATCCCGCCGAGCCGGACGCCACACGCCTGAACGGACCCCGGCCGACCGACCGCCCCGGCGCGCCGAGCGCCTGATGCCCATCGACGCCGGCCGGTGCCACAATCGCCACATGCCGCGTTCGCTCGTCGGCCGGGACGACCTGTTCGACCTGGCCTGGCGCACGCTGGGCGAGCCCGGCCCGGTGCTGTTGGAAGGTCCGGCCGGGATCGGCAAGACGACCCTGCTGCGGGCCCTGGTCACCGAGGCGACCCGGGCCGGATGGTCGGTGCTCACCTGCGCGCCGACCGAGTGCGAGACCGACCTGCCGTTCGCCGCGCTCGCCGACCTGCTCCGCCCGCTGGCCGACCTGGTGGTGGACCTGCCGCGTCCGCAGCGGGTCGCCGCCGAGGTGGTGCTGCTCACCGGCGACAGCGACGAGACGTTCGACGAACGCGTGGTCGGCGCGGCGACCCGGACGCTGCTGGAGGCTGTCTCTTAAACACAACTCCGAGCCCACGAGACAAGCGCTCATAT
>NZ_SISL01000768.1:0-1478 GCF_004307965.1 Verrucosispora sp. SN26_14.1
GCCGCCGCGCCTGCGGCGGTGCCGGCGGCCGTCGTGCCGCTCGCGGCGGCGCCCAAGAAGCAGTGTGCGGTCACCGACCCGAGGCTGCGGGAGCTGTCCGGTCTGGTGGTCACCCGTAACGGGTACATCGTGATCAACGACAGCACCGACCAGGACAGCCGCAAGCAGGTCTTCTACCTGAACAAGGACTGCCAGGTCACCCGCGCGGTCCCGTACTCCGGTGCGGGGCCGTTCGACACCGAGGACCTCGCCGTCTCGCCGGACGGCAGGACGTTGTGGATCGCCGACACCGGCGACAACATCACCAGCCGGCAGCGCCGCGAGCGGGTGGCGGTCTGGAGCATGCCGATCAGCGGGAACAAGTCGCCGGTCCTGCACCGGCTGGCGTACCCGGACGGCAAGCCCCGTGACGCCGAGGCGCTGCTGATCGGCAACGACAACCTGCCGCTGATCATCACGAAGGTGACCTCCGGCAAGGCGGAGATCTTCACCGCCGACGGTGCGCTCAAGAGCGGCGACACCGAGCCGGTGCCGATGAAGAAGCTCGGCGACATCGAGCTGCCCAAGACCGACACCGAGAACCCGCTGAGCACGTTCGGGCGGGTGGCGATCACCGGTGCGGCCCGGTCCCCGGACGGTGCCCGGGTGGTGCTGCGCACGTACGCCGACGCCTTCGAGTACGACGTGCAGAACGGCGACCTCGTCGCCGCGCTGACCACCACCACGCCCCGGGTGACCCCGCTGGCCGACCCGTTCGGCGAGGCGATCGCGTACTCGACCGACGGCAAGACCTTCCTGACCGTCTCCGACGCGGGGCATCTCGACGACAACGAGCCGGTCGACATCCTCAGCTACACCCCGTCCACGGAGGGCCCGAAGGACCTGGCCAACGACCCGGACGCGGTGAAGAACGCGGCCGGCCGGTCGTGGTTCGACGGGCTGACCCTGGACGACATCACCTACCTGATCGCCACTGTCGGTGTACTCGGTGCGCTGCTGGTGGGCGCCGGCATCTTCGGCATCCTGCGGGCCCGCAAGCGCCCGACGCCGGCCGCCAAGAGCCGCGACGGCGACGATGACGACGACGACCCGAGCCGCAAGGACGACGCTTTCGGCCCGAAGGACCGTGGTCGGGGCGCGGTGTACGGCGGCGCCCAGTCCGGTGCCGTCTACGGCGGCCCGGCGAAGGGTGGACGGCCGGAGGGCTCGCGGTCGGGAGCGGTCTACGGCGGTGCCCGTCCGGCGGGCGCCAACGGCTCTCGCCCGGCTCAGGGCGGTGGCGTCTACGGCGGTGGTGGCGGTGGCCGCTCCGGCGGCGAGGGTGGCCGGTCGGGTGGCGAGGGCGGACCGGTCTACGGTGGCGGCCGTCCCGGTGGCGGTGGCCGCCCGGCTCAGGGCGGCGGTGGACGCTCCGGCGGCGGTGGGGTCTACGGGGGCGGCGGTGGTCGGGCCGGTGGACCGCCCGGTGGCGGCGGCCG
>NZ_SISL01000769.1:0-1478 GCF_004307965.1 Verrucosispora sp. SN26_14.1
GCCGCGGTCTGCGTGCTGCTGGCCGGCTGGCCGGCGATCGGCCCCGGGGAGTCCGCGCCGCCGCTGGGCTCCACCACGCTGATCCGGCTCTCCGGCGACCGGACTGCCACCGGTGGCACACCGGGCGTGCGGTCGTACGCGGGCGTCGGCGGGCTGGCCCGAGTCGGCGACCCGCCGGGCACGCCGTTCAGCGCCGACGGCAGCGGGCTCAGCGTCCCGGTGCGTCTCGACGGTGACGCCCCGCCCGCCTCGGTCGCCGCCCTCGCCACCCACCTGGGCGACGCCGCCCGGCGCGGTGCGGCGGTCACCTTCGCCGACCTGCTGCCCGGGCAGCGCTGGGCCACCTCGGCCCGCGCCGGCCTGCGTACCGTGGTGGGCCGCGCCGGACGCGACCCGTTCAGCATGGCCTTCGACGACGCCACCCCGCACTGGCTGGTCGGCGGACGCACCGGCGCCGGCAAGACGGTCTTCCTGCTCGACGTGCTCTACGGGCTGGCCGCCCGCTACTCACCGGCCGAGTTGCAGCTCTACCTCCTCGACTTCAAGGAGGGAGTGAGCTTCACCGAGTTCGTCCCCACCGGACACGATCCGTCGTGGTTGCCGCACGCCCGTGCCGTCGGCATCGAGAGCGACCGCGAGTACGGCGTGGCCGTGCTCCGCGAGCTGCGCCGCGAACTGCACCGACGGGCCACCGCACTCAAGCGCCACGGCGTCACCAAGCTCGCCGACCTGCCCGCCGACACACCGGTACCCCGGATCGTCGCCGTGATCGACGAGTTCCAGGTGTTGCTCGCCGGCAACGACCAGCTCGCCCGCGAATCGGTGGACCTGCTGGAGGAACTCGCCCGCAAGGGCCGCTCGTACGGCGTACACCTGGTGCTCGCCAGCCAGAGCACGACGGGGATCGAGGCCCTCTACGGCCGGGCCGAGGCGGTCTTCGGCCAGTTCGCGCTGCGGGTGGCGCTGGCCGGCGGCGGGGGAGTGCTCGACCAGCTCAACGACGCGGCGGCGACCCTGCCGGTCGGCTCGGCCGTGGTCAACACCGCTGCCGGCGCGCCCGGCGCCAACACCGTGATCCGCTTCCCCGACGCGCACGCCGCCGGTGGTGACCTGACCGGGCTGCGGCACGACCTGTGGCAGGCCCGCCCGCCGGGCGCGCGTCCGCCGTCGGTGTTCCGGGGGTACGACACCGCCCGCGTCGAGGCCGACGCCACCTTCACCGGTCTACGCCCCGGCGGTCGACGTCCTCTGGCCCTGGTCGGCCGGACGGTCGACGTGGACGGCACCACCGCCATGTTCATCATGGACACCGCTCCCGGCCGACACCTGGCCGTGGTGGGTACCTCGCCCATCGGCGCCGAGGTGCTGCGCGCCGCGACCCTGAGTCTCGCCCGGCAGCACACCCCCGGCGAGGCGACCTTCCTGCTCGCCCCGCTGGTCGCCGCCGCCGACTCGGCCGCCGCCGACCTGTCTCTTAT
>NZ_SISL01000077.1:0-17923 GCF_004307965.1 Verrucosispora sp. SN26_14.1
GCGCTGACGCGGCGGGCCGCCGGCGACTGGTTCCCGGGCCGGGTGCTTGCCGGCGCGGACCTGGACCGGTTCGTCGGAGGCGTCCCGGCGGTACGCGACAGCGACGCCAGCGACTCCACACCACCCCCACCGGGGATTTTTTCCGTCCGCCGTTGATCCGTTCGGCGAGGCCCTCCGTACTACTCGGCAGCCATGCCCGTGGGGGGACGGCTTTCTGTCCATGGACATCCGGAGGTCTGCATGCATGCACTGGCGGTCGGTTGGCAGGGCGACCGGGTGCGGGTGGACTGGATGTCCGCTCGGTCCCAGTCGCGGCCGACCACGTCCGACCGTGGGGTCGACTCCCGCGCGACGTCTCGCCAGAATAGCCCGGTGACGCCGCGACCTGCCCCTGGCCGACACCAGGCCACGACGACCGAGGCCGCCCACTCCGACCAGTTGATCCGCACGCTCTACGCCGAACACGCCGGCCCGCTGCTGATGTTCGTGATGCGGCTGACCGGTGGGGATCGGCAGCGGGCGGAGGACATCGTCCAGGAGACGTTGCTGCGGGCCTGGCGCAACGCGCACCGGTTGGGCACGCAGGGACAGGGATCGCTTCGGCCCTGGCTGGTGACGGTGGCCCGCCGGATCGCCATCGACGAGCACCGCAGCGAGCAGGCCCGGCCGGCCGAGACGTACGACCGGGACCTGACCGCCTTCGCCGAGTCGGACAGCACCGATCGGGTGTTGCGCTCGATGACGGTGGCGGACGCGTTGCGGACGTTGAGTCAATCGCACCGGGAGATCCTGGTGGCGACGTACTTCCGGGGCCGGACGGTGCCGGAGGCGGCCGAGGAACTCGGGCTGCCGTTGGGCACCGCGAAGTCGCGGGTCTACTACGCACTGCGCGCGCTGCGCACAGCTCTACAGGAACGGGGGGTGACGGAATGAGCCGGGTAGACCACATGGACGTCGCCGCGTACGCGCTCGGCGTACTGGACGAACAGGACATGGAGCGGTTCGAGGAACACCTCGCGACCTGCTGGGCCTGCGCCGCCGAACTGGAATCGATGGTGCCGGTGGTCGGGCTGCTCTCCGACATCGACGAGGAGTCGGTGACGGCGCTGGAGCAGACACACTCCGATCCGGTCCTGCTGGACCGTACGCTCGTGGCGTTGCGCAGCCACCGGCGCAAGGCCCGGTTCCGGCAGATCCTGGCGACTGCGGCGGCCGTGGTGGTGTTCGGCGGCCTGACCGGCGTGGTGTTCAGCAACCTGGCCGGTGACAACAGCGCGCCGCCCATCGCCGGGGGGCCGAGCAGCGCCCCGTTCGACCCGTCGGGCGGCGGCACCGGTAACCCGGGCCCCGGCGTCGGCGGCAACGAGCAGGAGGGCGAGCAGGTCGACGTCACCGACCCGAGCACCGGCGTCGAGGGCACGTTCTGGCTCATCGGCAAGGACTTCGGCACCAAGATGGACTTCAGCCTGGGCCGGCTGCCCGGTCCGCGCACCTGCCGGCTGGTCGTGGTCAAGAAGGACAACAGCACCGAGGTCGTCTCCACCTGGACGGTGCCGACGTCCGGGTACGGCACCAACAGCAACCCGACCCGGGCCGCCCTCTCCGCGACCACGTCGGTGCAGATGGAGGACATCAAGCACGTCGAGGTGCAGGAGGTGAACGGCAGGGGCACCGCCCGGTCGCTACTGACCGTGCCCGCCCCCTGATCCGCACCGCGTGAGTGAAGGCCCGTCTCCGTTCGGAGGCGGGCCTTCATGGCGCTGGTCTGCGGATACGCACTCATACGCAGGTTCGGGCCGTCCGGTTCAACGGTCCGCTGTGAAATGAGCCACCGTTTCGCATTCAACCTTGACACTGTCGTCCCCGTATATCCCGGTGACTGTCAAGCATGAGGAGGGCACGTGGCACAGATCAAGCGGACCGTCATCGCTGTGAGCGCCGTGGGCGCCATGGTCGTACTTACGGCTTGCGCTCCCGCAGGCTACGACGGGACGAACGCCGGCGCGGTCGAGCCGGTCGCCGTTGCCGCGGCCGAGCCCACCGTGACCGCCGACCCGGAGGTCAGCGCGAACCCGGAGGCGAGCGCCACCCCGGGCGCCTCGGCATCACCCGGCGCCGAGGACGCGAACGACGTTCCCCTGCCCGACGGCGTCGAGCTGACCGAGAGCCTCACCGGCAAGAAGTTCCCCCGGATGGGCAGCGCGGTCGTCAACCAGGACGGATTCCTCCTGTACCGCTTCGACAACGACACCAACGACCCGCCGGCCAGCAACTGCGAGGGCCAGTGCATCGAGGTGTGGCCGGCCGCGCTGACCGACGGCAACCCGAAGCTCAAGGGCGTCTCGGACGACGCGGTGGGCACCATCACCCGCCCCGACGGCACCCGTCAGATCACGCTCGACGGCTGGCCGCTCTACACCTACATCGGTGACAAGAAGCCCGGCCAGTGGAAGGGCCAGGGCGTCGGCGGTACCTGGTTCGTGGTGAACCCGGACGGCAGCAAGAACCTGGAGTGCCTGCCGAAGGGCACCCCGAAGGCGGTCTCCCCGCCCTCGAAGACCAAGTCGGACAGCGGCTCGGACTACTGATCCGATCCGTCACCGGTGGCCGGTCGCAGCCCGTTACGGGCGCGGCCGGCCACGGTCGTCTCTCAGGCAAGTCTGCGATATTCCTTTCCTCAGCAATGTTCCGATTGAGCCGAACAGCCGGTAGCACGTAGCCGAACAGCACGTACCTGCCCGCCCTGTCGGGCTGATACATTGCGACACGTCGCGCGCCCGGGCGTCGGCCACGCGCAACGGGCCGACCAGCCGCTCCGGGAGTCGACGAAGCTATCGGGGATTCTCCGGCATCGACCGGGGAGATAACGTGGGGATCTCGGCTTGTCTGCTGCCATTCTCCGGCATCGTGGTTCGTTCAAATCGGCCATAACAGAAGTGAAGCGATGATGCCCGCCATGCGCTTCTACCGGGTAGTGCCCAAACGCTATCGACTTCGGCTGGTCCAACTTCTTCCTCCGCAGCGTCAACTCTGGCTGGTCCGCAGGCTCACCCGACTCGCGCCACGACGGGCTAAGACGCCGATCGGTGGAGTACACCGTGTCCGCGACCGGGGCATCCGGGTGGGCGCCCAGGTGGTTGATCAGGTGACTCCACTCGCGCTCTGGCAGCGAAACCTCGACCTGGTCACGCAAACGCTCGACCAGGCAGGGATCGAGCACTTCTGCGTCCGCCACACCGACGACATGCGCAGCGCGGTCGCGGTGCCACTGGCCCGCAAGGGAGCGGCACTCCGGGTGCTCCAGCAACTCGCCCGCCGACCTGAGGTGACGGTGCGTGTGGTCAACGCGGTAGGGAAGCGTGTCAGCACCAAGCAGCGTGACGGGATCGTCCAAGTCTTCCACGCAGTATCCAACGCGACCGGAACGACGGTCTTCGGCAGGAGCTTCGCTTCCGAGGTCGAGTTCTGGACGGTCATGACGCCCAGCGATCGACCGATCACCGAGATCGTCGCGCCGCGCGGCAACCAGGTCGCCACTACCCTGCCAGCGCAGGGCCAATCGGTCCGAGTGCCGGCCTCACGGCTGACTCGGCTGGCCCCCGACAGGGACGCTCCGGCCCGGTACCAGAGCCGGACGGAGTTCGCGGATCTCGGCCACGAACACGTCACCTTCCCGATAGACGCCGTCTACACCTGGGTGGACGGCAACGACGCCGACTGGCTCCAGCGCAAGACCCAGGCTCTGCGTGATCAGGCCAAGACCGAGATCAGCGATGTCGCGGCCCATTCGTCTCGTTACGTCAGCCGGGACGAGCTTCGCCACTCATTGCGTTCGGTGGTGAGCTTCATGCCGTGGATCCGAATGATCTATCTGGTGACAGACGACCAGATCCCGCCGTGGCTGGACGTGGCCCACCCGATGATCAAGGTGGTACGGCACCGCGACATCTTCCGCGACACCGGTGAGCTGCCCACCTTCAACTCGCACGCCATCGAGTCCCGGCTGCACCGCATCGAGGGACTCAGTGAGCACTTCATCTACATCAACGACGACATGTTCTTCGGCCGTCCCCTGTTGCCGACCAAGTTCTTCCATGCCAACGGTCTGGCAAAGTTCTTCCCCTCACCGGCCCAGCTCGATGTCGGACCGGCGACCGTCCACGACGCCCCGGTCACCGCTGCCGGAAAGAACAACCGGCGGCACATCCAAGAGATCTTCGGACGTACGATCACCCAGAAGATGCGCCACGTGCCTTACCCCCTGCGTAAGAGTGTGCTGGAGGACATCGAGCGGCATCTCACCGACGAAGTGATCGCGACAGCCGGGCACCAGTTCCGACACCCGGCCGACCTGTCCATCCCATCGTCCCTGCAGCACTACTGGTCGTACTTTTCGGGCAAGGCGGCCCCTGGTTCCATTTCGTACGCCTACACCGATCTGGCCAGTCCGTCCACACCGGTTCAGTTGGCAAGGCTCCTCGCGCGCCGCGACCGCGACGCCTTCTGCTTGAACGACACCGACTCGGGAACGGTCTCGGTCACCGAGCAGCACGCGATGCTCACGGAGTTCCTCTCGGCGTACTTCCCGTTCCGGGCGCCGTTCGAGCTTCCCGCCGACGTCGAGGCGAAGCGCTCACGCCACACCGCGACCGCGCTCGCCGCGTCGAGCCTACCGCTGGAGCACACGAGCAGCCCGATCAGACAGCTTCGCGAGGAGAATCAGGTCGGCAGTGCCGTCAACGGCCGGGAGCCGGTCGGATGAGTTCGAGCCAACGCCGATGGTCGGCCGAGCCACCGCTGCGTCTCCTCCAAGTGGTCAGCGGCGCCCGACGCCGGGCGGGCCAGGTCGCGGACCGGCTGACCCAGCGCGCCAACCACCTCCGCCGCGACCCGGTCGCCGATCTCCCTCGGGCCGCCTGCGGCTATCTCGCAGTGCTCGACGGACGCACGCTGCATCTGCACGCGTTGGTGCCCGCCGTCGACATACCTGCACCTGAGCGGGCGGCGCTGTTGTTCGTTCAGGGGGAACGGGTCGCGGCGACGTGTTCGGCAACGGTAGGTACAGAGGGCGACGTCGTTTCGGTGACCGCAAGGGTCTCCTTCGGCAACGGCAATGACGAAGTCTTGCTCGACAAAGGTGTCTGGTCGCTCGTGCTCTCCCTCTCCGACGAGTTCGGTGAACGGCGGTTCGGGCTGAGCACCGGCACATCGTCGGAGGACGACGGACCAACGGTCCCAAGTCCGCCGCACCCGATCTCCGGATGGCGGTACGAGCCGACCTGCTGCCACCAGGGACTGGCCCAGCTGAACGTGGCAGCGGCCAAGGCTCGGGCCGAGGTGACACGACTCGCGACCGGACGAACCGACGCACAGATCAAGGCGCGTCTCGTTGGTGTGCGCGCGGTGGAGCATCCGGCGATGGTGTTCTCTCCACGCGGTGGCGGCTCGGACGTGATCGTCCCGATCGATCCGGTCGATGGGCGGTTCGAGGTCACGGTGCCGCTGGCCGACCTGGTCTCCGGTCCGCCAGGGGTCGAGGTGATCTGGGAGGCGTGGGTACGCACCTCTCCCACTCGGATGATCCGCCTAGGCCGCTTCCTGCACGATCTACGCGATCCACGCAGTGTCTTCCGAGTCAGCCGGACCACCGTCGCGATCGGTGATCACCACTTCGTGGGCTATCGGCCCTACTACACCAAAGCCGGCAACCTGGCCGTGGCTTGCCTGCACTTCACAAGGACAGCGACATGAAGATCACCTTTCTCCTGAACACGGCCGACGCCCTCGGTGGCACCGAAAGGGCCATCTTGACGCAGGCCGACCACCTGGCGCGTCGACACGACGTCGAAGTGATCAGTGTGTTCCGTACCAGCGCAACGAGCTTCTTCGGGATGGACGATCGGGTGCGGCGGCGTTACCTGGTCGACCTCACCGGGTCCACGCCGCGACCGCAACGCCCGACCACCCTGGACGATGCCGCCTGCGACCTTCTTGCCCGCAGCAGTAGCCGACTCGTTCCGAAGGCATGGGAGAAGCAGTTCAACCGCCTGGCCGATCTGGAGGTCGAGCACGCGCTGCGGTCACTGAACTCTGATGTACTGGTCTCGTCGTCACCCGCGTTGATGTCGCTGGCGACGACCCTGGCGCCACCTCATGTCGTGACCGTGCATCAGGAGCACAGGCCGTCACAGCTACGCGGCGGGACCGGCCAACCGCTGTTCCAGATGTCCCCACGGCTGGACGCCCTGATAGTGCTGACCGATCGGACTCGTGACTGGTTCGTCGACACCTTCGGCGCGTCCTGCCCTCGCCTCGAAGTGATCCCCAACAGTATCCCTGACGGTTTTCGACCTCGGTCCGACCTGCGCAACCCGGTGGTAGCCATCGCCGGACGGATGGTGCCGGAGAAGCGGATCGACCACGCCATTCGTGCCTTCGGGAAGGTCGCTGCCGCCCATCCGGACTGGACGTTACGCGTCTACGGCGACGGCCCATTGCTGCCGGACATGCGTCGGCTCGCCGCCGACCTTGGTCTACACGACAACGTGCAACTCGTCGGGGCTACTGACCGAATGACGGAAGAGTGGTCCAAGGCAAGCATCGCGATGCTGTCCTCGCAAGACGGCGAGGCCCTGCCGCTGGTGCTGCTGGAAGCGTTCGCCGCAGGTGTCCCGGCGGTGAGTTACGACATCCAGACCGGGCCAGCCGAGATCATCACACACGGTGTGGATGGTCTGCTGGTCAGCGCTGGTGACGAAGATCAGCTCGCGCAGGCCCTGATCCGGCTCATCGCCGACGACGACCTGCGCCTACGTTTCGGCGCGAACGCCCTCGTCGCCGCCGATCGCTACCGCATCGAGCCGATCATGCAGCGCTGGGAGGATCTCTTCGCAGAGCTTGTGGCCGAGCACACCAACACCGAACGGACTCGCGCCGACCGACTCGCGACCTGGCTGGCGCGAGCCGGTGGGTCCGGCTTCGCACCGGTCGCCCCTCGGTCCGGCCACACCACGACTGGCCGGGACCTGGAGACGCTTGAGCAGCGCATCGAGCAAGCAGTCCCCGGGCTGGTCCGCACTGGTGGTCGGCTGAGCATCGTCCGCGACGACCTTGTTCCCACTGAGGTCGCGTATGCCAACTTCGCCGCAGTGGTCGACGTGCTGGAGGAGCACGACATCCCTTACTGGGTCGCCCGCGACTCCGGGGTGAGGCACCGTGTCGTCGTTCCGCTCGACTATCGGGACGTAACTCTCGGCGTCCTGACGACCTCCTTCGCCATGGCTCCCTACTACGCCGAAACCCTGGCCGCTGGCGCCAAGGTCACCGGGGTGACCTTGGTCGCCTGCCTGGCCGCTGAGGCGCGGGCAGTAGAAGCTGTCGGTCTGCGGGTATTTCAACCGGTCGTCTCTCCGTCCCGGACCCTTCGTTACGGACCTGCCGTCGGCTGCGACGTCGAATTCTGGACGCCCACGGCAGACGGCGACTCGCTCACTGCGACCCGCCGCACTCTTCTGGGTGACACCGTGCCGGTCGCGGCGATGGTGCCAGCGACGGTCATCATCCGCGACCGGGAGCATCCCACCATCGAGCCGCTGACCCGAAGGTTGGTCTCTGACGTCGACTTTCCCATCGACGTCGTCTACACCTGGGTCGACGGCGCTGACCCCGCCTGGCTGGCGAGCAAGAACAGCACCCTCGCGGCGTCAGGCCGGCCCCTGGTCGACGCTGCGGAGAACATCGCGCGGTTCCGGGACCGCGAGGAACTGCGTTACTCGCTGCGCTCCATCGACATGTACGCGCCCTGGGTGCGCAACATCTATCTGGTCACGGCCGGGCAGGCACCGGCGTGGCTGGACGCCGATCATCCAAGGGTCACCATCGTCGATCATCGGGACGTGTTCGGCCAACGGGGCGCTCTGCCCACCTTCAACTCGCACGCCATCGAATCGCAACTGCACCATATCGACGGCTTGGCCGAGCACTTCATCTACTTCAACGACGACTTCTTTCTGGGACGTTCGGTCGCGCCGTCACTGTTCTTCCGCAGCAGTGGCCTGGCGCAGTTCTTCCTCTCGCCGACCTCCATCCCGATGGTCGACATCAATCCGGAGGACGACTTCAACTTCAGTGCGGCCAAGAACAACCGGCGACTCATCCAACAGACGTTCGGCACCACCCTTGCCCACGGACTGCTACACGCGCCGTACCCGATGCGTCGCAGCGTCGCGTACGACCTCGACAAGGCGTTCGCAAACGAGGTGAATCGGACGGCGGCAAGCCGGTTGCGTGACCACACCGATGTCTCGGTTGCTTCCTCCCTCCACCACTACTACAGCTATCTCACCGGACGCTCGGTGCAGGGGCACATCCGGGTCAGCTACGTGAACACCGGTGACCCGACGGAGCACCCGCAACTGACACAGATTCTCGTGACGCGGGGTTACGACGCATTCTGTCTCAACGACACGCATCACGGCAGCCTCGACGAGGCCGAGCAGAACAGAGTCGTCGCCGGGTTCCTCGAGAGCTACTTCCCTGTCGCGAGCCAGTTCGAACGAGGCAGCGCGCGAAACCGAGCGCTGAGGCCGGCGTAGCGCGACATGTCGTCGAGCGCCGGGATGACTGATCGACCCGGCGCTCGACTCAGGATGCTCGGAAGTTCCCGAGGGTCTTGAGCATGCTGTTCGGCAGCGTCGGAGCGTCCACCGAGGGCTGGCGCGCACTCGGCACCGACTGCTGCGCGTCACGCCACAGTGCGCTGGCGCTCAGTGTGCGGCGTTCCGCCACCTCGTCGTCGGGCAGTTCGAACGGTGCGGGGAAGGGAAGGTAGCGGGGCAGGAAGTCGGCCAGCATCCGCTCCTGGTCGGCGAACGCGCGCGGATCCGAATCGGTGTCGTTGAGGCAGAACACGTCGCGGTGGCGGCGCGCCAGCAGCTCGGCGAGACGGGCCGGGGTGGACGGATGGCCGAGGTCGGCGTACTCGTACTCGATGTCGGCGGGTACGGCCTGGCCGGTCAGGTACGCCCAGTACTGGTGCAGCGACGACGGGATCGACAGGTCCTCGTGGTGCCGGAACAGGTGCTGGGCGGTGGCGGTGACGTCCGCCCGGAGCACCTCCTCGATCTGGTGCATGATGCTGCGCCGCAGGGCGAACGGGGTGTGCTTCATCTTCTGCGTGATGGTCACCCCGAACTGCCGCTGGATGTGCCGGCGGTTGTTCTTCCCGGCGGCGTTCACCGGTGGGTCGCCGGGCTTCGCCTCGCCGAGCCCGAACTGCGCCGGGGACAGGAAGAACTTCGCGATCCCGTTGGCATGGAAGAAGTGCGTGGGCAGGAGCGGGCGGCCCAGGAAGACGTCGTCGTTGAGATAGAGGAAGTGTTCCGCCAGGCCGTCGATCCGGTGCAGCCGGGATTCGATGGCGTGCGAGTTGAACGACGACAGGCCGCCGAGGTCGGCGAAGAGGTCGGCGTGCGAGACCACGGTGATCATCGGGTGGCTCGGATCGAGCCAGCTCGGCAGTTGGCTGTCGGTGACCACGAAGATCTTCCGCAGCCAGGGCGCGAAGCTGTGCAGCGCCCGCATCGCGTACCGCAGCTCGTCGCGGTTGTGGTAGCGGGAGGTGTTGGCGGCGATGGCGTGCAGCGCGTCGCCGGGTGTGCCGAGTGCCGCCTGCTTGCGCTCCTGCCACTCCGGGTCCGAGCCGTCCACCCAGGTGAAGACCGCGTCGATCGGGAACCCGACCCGGTCCGGGGCGCGTACGGCGAGGTCACGGCGGGTGCCGTAGTGGTGGTCGTCGGCCTCGGGCACGAAGTGGCTGAGCAGTGCCGCCGCGACCCGGACCGGCTCGGCGACGGCCGGCGCCTCGTCGATGACCGCGTTGTGCCGGGGTGCGCGCACCACGTCCTCGACGCGGGTCCACAGCTCGATCTCGCAGGCGAACTCCGCGCCCAGCACCACACCGGCCCGCACGTCGGTCACCGGGAACCACACCTGAATCACCTCGGTCGGCGCCAGGTCGGGCTGGTGGCGTCCGGGCCGGACCTCGACGACGCGGACGTGTGCCCCGGCGAGCTGCGGCGCGGAACCGACCAGGTCACGCAGGTCGTCCTGCTCGTCGTCCAGCACCGCCACCGTGCTGCGCAGGTAGTCGTCGTTGCGGACGCAGTGGTATTCGATGCCGGCGGACTCCAGGGTGGAGGTGACGGCGGTCAGGTTGCGGTGCCACATCTGCAACGGTGTGGCCGCCGCGACCACCTCGGCCTCGGTGCGGACGCCGTCGTCGGTGACGGTCACCGAGGCGCCGACCGGATGCAGGGTCTCGCCGCCGCGAGGTCGGGTGAGGGTACGCACGACGCCGATCCGCCGGTGCTCCGGAAGCAGCCGCAGCAGGCGGCGCCGGGCAGCGAGCGGCAGCAGGCGGTAGACGCGCAGCGCTATCACGTGACCGGCCGTCGAGTTCGGCGGGTCACCTCCCGGGCGGCCACGTCAGTGGTGACGCCGGTGTGACGAGACGACGGCTCCCCGCCGCCCGGACCGAACAACCGCTCCAGCAGTCATCCCCGAATGCCTTTCTGCACAGCTCCCCGTTGTGCGCGGCTCGGTGATCGATTCGCTGACCGTTCGGCCGTTCCCCGACCACGCACCGTGTCAGGTGCTGACTGGACGGGTGCCGCGCAGGTCGGACCATAGCAGCGGGTCCAGGAGCGGGACAGCGATGAATCCGTGGCGTCGCCGCCGAAGCCCGATGATCTCGCCAGATACATCTATGTTTGGGAGTATCTGCCCGAAGAATCCTGGCCGTTCAGGTGGCCCAGCGGTGAACGGACGGTGTCCGCTGGTCGTCCCGCGCACCGCCGCCGAGGGCACCCCCGGACCGCGCCGCCCCGGCGCCCCGGACCGGATGGCAGAGTGGGGTGGTGACCGGGACCGCGCCGACCGCGAGCCGGACGCTGCGCCCGCCACCCGACTACCGGCTGGCCGCCACGATCCGGCCGCTCACCTTCAGCCCGTACGATCCCTGCGCCCGGATCGTCGACGGCACCCTGTGGTGGGCGACCCGTACACCGACCGGACCCGGCACCCTCGCGCTGCACGGGACCGGGTCCGAGCTGCGGGCCGACGGGTACGGGCCGGGTGGCGACTGGCTGGTCGCGCACGCCGACGCCGTCGCCGGGCTGCGTGACGACCTGACCGGCTTCGCCGATCTGGCCCGGTCGCATCCCGTGGTGGCGCGACTCGCGGCCCGACACGCCGGGGTGCGGATGCCCGCCACCGGCCTGGTCTTCCCCCGGGTGCTCCGGGCCGTCTTCGAGCAGAAGGTGACCGGCAAGGAGGCCTACCGGGCGTACGCCGCCACCGTCCGCCACTTCGCCGAACCGGCACCGGGGCCGGTGTCGTTGCTGCTGCCGCCCGAGCCGGCCGCCGTCGCGGCCACTCCGTACTGGGTGTTCCACCCGTTCGGGGTCGAACAGCGCCGGGCCGAGACCCTGCGCCGGGCCGCCGCCGTCGCCGACCGGCTGGAGCGCTGCGCGGACAGCGCCGAAGCCACCCGCCGGTTGACCGCCGTCGCCGGCATCGGCGTCTGGACCGCCGCCGAGGTGGTACGCGTGGCGTACGGCGACGCGGACGCGGTGAGCGTCGGCGACTACCACGTACCGAACACGGTGGCCTGGGCGTTGGCCGGTGAGCCGCGTGGTGACGACGCCCGGCTGCTGGAGCTGCTGGAACCGTTCCGGGGACACCGGGGCCGGGTCTGCCGGCTGCTGGAGGTCTCCGGCGTCCAGGCACCGAAGTTCGGTCCCCGCGCGCCGATCCGCTCCTTCGCCCGCTTCTGACCGGATCAGGCGGCTTCGCGCAGGGCGGATCAGGCGGCTTCGCGCAGGTCGGCCAGGCTCACCGGGGTACGCCGACGCAGCAGCTCCGCCAGCTCGGGCACCGAGCCCACCTCGCCGAGGACGTTCTTGCCCCCGCCGAAGCGCTGCGGATAGTGCTGGACCAGCCGGTACACGTACCGGCGCTGGATCAGCTCGACGCTGACCCGCCACCGCCCGCAGCACCCGCACACCCACTCCGACACTCCGCGAAAGTAGCTCTGACCTGCGGTTTCCTGATTCGCCCGGGCCGGGCCGCAGGGCGTACGGGCGGACACCGCGCCCACGACGCGGCGGTGATCTGCCTCACCGTTGTCGGTGTGGTCTGGTTGACTGGTCGCCGTGGACCTGCCGATCAACCCGCCGCTGGAGCCGATGCTGGCCCGCAGTGTGGCGTCGATCCCGACCGCGACCGGGATGACCTACGAGCCCAAGTGGGACGGATTCCGCTGCATCGTCTTCCGCGACGGCGACGAGGTGGAGCTGGCCAGCCGGGGTGGCAAGACGATGACCCGCTACTTCCCCGAGGTGGTGGAGCAGGCCCGTCGGCAACTGCCGGAGCGCTGCGCGGTCGACGGAGAGCTGATCGTGATCCGCCGGGACGGCCCGAGCGGGCAGCCCCGGCTCGACTTCGAGTTGCTGGCCCAGCGCATCCACCCGGCGGCGTCCCGGGTGACACTGCTGGCCGAGACCACTCCGGCCGACTTCGTCGCCTTCGACCTGCTGGCGCTGGACGACGAGCGCCTGCTCGACGCGCCCTACCCGACCCGCCGCGCCCGATTGGAGCAGGCGCTGGCCGGGGTACGCCCACCGGTGCACGTCACCCAGGTCACCACCGACGCGGACACCGCCCGCCGCTGGTTCGACGTGTTCGAGGGCGCCGGGTTGGACGGGTTGATCGCCAAGCCGGCCGACCTGCCGTACGCGCCGGGCAAGCGGTTGATGTTCAAGGTCAAGCACGCGCGTACCGCCGACGCGGTGGTGGCCGGCTTCCGGTGGCACAAGTCCGGACCGGCGGTGGGCTCGCTGCTGCTCGGGCTCTACGACGACGAGGGTCTGCTGCACCACGTCGGCGTGAGCGCCTCGTTCACCATGGCCCGCCGGGCCGAGCTGCTGGAGGAGTTGGCGCCCTATCGCGACGTCGGCGCCGAACACCCGTGGGTGCACGGCGACCACGAGCGGGGCCAGCGCATCCCGGGCGGGGTCAGCCGGTGGACCGGCACCAAGAACCTGGAATGGGAGCCGGTCCGCCCGGAGCTGGTGGTCGAGGTGGCGTACGACGCGATGGAGGGCGACCGGTTCCGGCACACCGCGCGGTTCGTGCGCTGGCGGCCCGACCGCGACCCGCGTTCCTGCCGATACGATCAACTCGACCGGCCGGTGCGGTTCGACGTGGACCAGGTCCTGCGGGGTGACCCGGCGGTGCCGGTGGGATCCGCGTCCGACTGACCCGCACCCGACCGACCCGCGGCCGTCGACCCGATCACGGAGGCCCAGCTCGTGACCCGTACTTCCGACCGGATCCGCCGCCTGCGGCTCACCCTGGCCGGCCTGACCGCCGCCATGGTCGTCACCGCCGGCTGCACGCTGCCGGCCTTCGCGCCGCGCGCCGACGTCGAGGCGCAAGGGTCGGCCGCCCCACCCGGCACGGCACCCGACTGGCGGGCCTGCCCCGAGGTCCCCGACGACCTGGTCGGACGCAGCGCCCCCGGCGTCCGGTACGACTGCGCCCGCATCCAGGTGCCGCGCGACTGGGCCGGCGGCACCGGCGCCACCACCGGCCCCGGCGCCGACGAGACCTTCGAGATCGCCCTGTTGCGGGTCCGTTCCGACAACCAGCGCAACCGCATCGGCTCGCTGCTGATCAACCCGGGCGGCCCGGGAGGCTCGGGCGTGGACACCGCCGTCTACCTCTCCTTCGGCGAGCAGTTCGGCGGCCTGCCCGACAGCATCCTGCAACGCTTCGACATCATCGGCTTCGACCCGCGCGGCGTGGCCCGGTCCAGCCCGGTCGAGTGCATCTCCGACGCCGACCTGGACGGCGTCTTCGGCTACGACCCCGACCCGGAGAGCCAGGAGAAGTTCGACGTCTACGTCACCATGGCCAAGCGGATCGGCCAGAGCTGCGGCGACAAGTACGGCGACCAGCTCAAGCTCTACTCCACCGAGCAGACCGCCCGGGACATGGACGCGATCCGCGCGGCCGTCGGCGACGACAAGATGACCTACCTCGGATACTCCTACGGCACGCTGCTCGGCGCCACGTACGCCCAACTCTTCCCGCAGCGGGTGCGGGCGCTGGTGCTCGACGGCGCGGTCGACCCCCGGCAGAATCTGATCGCCGGTTCGGAGAGCCAGGCCAAGGGCTTCGAGCGCGCCTTCGACAACTTCGGCCGGTGGTGCGCGGCCAACGCCGGCAACTGCCCGATCGCCCCCGACGCCCGAGCCGCAGTCGTCTCCGCCATCGACAAGGCCAGGTCCTCCCCCGTCCGCTCCGCCGACGGCCGCGAGGCCACCTCCGGCTGGATCTTCTACGCGGTCATCTCGTCGCTCTACAACGAGACCGGCTGGCGGCAGCTCGCCCGCGCCATCGACCAGCTGGACCAGGGCAACCCCGACGCGGTGTTCCAGCTCGCCGACAACTACACCGACCGCGACGACAACGGCCGCTACACCAACCTCTTCGACGCCAACACGGCGATCAACTGTGCCGACGACGAGGAACGCCCCAGCCTGCAACGGATCCGCCAGTTGCAGTCCGAGTGGCGGACGCAGTACCCGCTCTTCGGTCCGGCGCTCGCCACCGGCCTGATCTCCTGCACCGAGTGGCCCGGCGGCAGCGACCCCTACCCCACCGGTCGCGCCGAAGGTGCCCCGCCGATCCTGGTCATCGGCACCACCGGCGACCCGGCCACGCCCTACGAGCAGACCCCGGCCCTGGCCGAGATGCTCGGCGTCGGACGGGTACTGACCTGGGAGGGCGAGGGGCACACCGCATACCCGCAGACGCCCTGCATCACCGAGGCCGTCGACGCGTACCTGATCGACCTCACCGTCCCCGCCGAAGGCAAGCGCTGCCCCGCCCGTTAGCGACCCGAGGAAGATCCGGATACGTCGAGGCCCCACTCACCGAGGACGAGCCGCCGGGCCACCTGCCGCCCCTGCCGGTCGAGTGCGGACCCGCCGGCGCCCCGATCGCGGTGATACAGGGCGTCACCCGCCAGAACGACGGATGACGCTGCTCCCCCGCGCATCGGTTCGCGCCGCTGTGGGACGCTCGCGGGATGAGCGACGTGTTCTTCCGGGAGGCGGTCCGGGCCGACCTACCCGCCGTCCTCGATCTCCTCGCCGACGACGTGTTGGGGCGTACCCGTGACGTCGGGGAGGTCGACGCCGTCTACGAGAAGGCGTTCGCCGACATCGGTGCCGATCCGCGTAACCACCTCGTCGTCGCCGAGGCCGACGGTGAGGTGCTGGGATGCATGCAGCTCACCTACATCCCGGGACTCGGCCGGCACGGCACGGAGCGGCTGTTGATCGAGGCGGTGCGGATCCGCTCGGACCGGCGCGGGCGGGGCGTGGGCCGCCTGATGATGACCTGGGCGATCGACCGCGCCCGGCAGCGCGGCTGTGGGCTGGTGCAGCTCACCAGCGACAAGAGCCGCCATGACGCACACCGTTTCTATCTCGGCCTCGGCTTCGTCCCGAGTCACGAGGGCATGAAGCTCAGTATCTGACCCTCTCCTCGGCCGATGGTCCCGCGAGCCGCTCAAGATCCCGCTCGATCCTGGATCGAGTGGTTGTCCGCGCGCTCCAAAGCCACTCGATCCAGGATCGAGCGTGACCTTGCCGAGCACACCGGGTCGACAGCGGCACGGCACGGCACGGGTCAGCGGGGGCGGTCGCGGTCCTTGGAGGGTTGGACCCGCTTCGGTTCGCCGGGCATCTTCGGGTGGTCCGGCGGGTACGGCAGGTCGCCCTCGCCGGCTGCCGCGTCCCGCTCGGCCCACTCCAGCAGCGGGGTGATGTCCCACGCGGCGTCGTCGATGCCGGCGTGCGGGTCGCCGCGCTCGGCCAACCGCTGCGGCACGGTCCGCAGGTCGAAGTCGTCGGGGTCGACGTCGGGCAGCTCGTCCCAGGTGACCGGGGTGGAGACGGTGGCCCGGGCGTTGGCCCGCAACGAGTACGCGCACGCGATCGTGCGGTCCCGGGCCATCTGGTTGTAGTCGACGAAGACGCGTTCGCCGCGTTCCTCCTTCCACCACGCGGTGGTGACCAGCTCGGGGCGGCGGCGGGCCAGTTCCCGGGCCAGCGCGATGGTGGCCCGGCGCACCTCGACGAAGCTCCAGTGCGGCTGGATACGCAGGTAGACGTGCACGCCCCGGCCGCCGGACGTCTTCGGCCAGCCCGGCACCCCCAGCTCGTCGAGGATCACGCGCAGCTCGGCGGCGGCGGTGGCCGCGTGGGCGAAGTCGGTGCCGGGCTGCGGGTCGAGGTCGACGCGCAGCTCGTCGGGACGGTCGACGTCGGCGGCGCGTACCGGCCAGGGGTGGAACACCACGGTGCCCATCTGCGCGGCCCACGCCACGTGGGCGAGGTCCGCCGGGCACAGCTCCGCCGCCCTGCGTCCGCTGGGGAAGCTGATCTCGGCGGTACGCACCCAGGGCGGCACACCCCGCGTCGGCACCCGCTTCTGGAAGAACATCTCGCCCTCGATGCCGTCCGGAAAGCGTTGCAGGGTCGTCGGGCGGTCGCCCAGCGCCCGCATGATGCCGTCGCCGACGCTGCGGTAGTAGTGGAAGACGTCGGCCTTGGTGAAGCCGCGCTTCGGAAAGATCACCCGATCCGGGCTGGAGAGCCGTACCGTGTGCCCGGCGACCTCGATCTCCTCGGCCGCAGCCTTCGCACCTGCCATGGCGCGACCATATGCGATGGGTCCGACCTTCGACGTACGGTTGTCCGGTGAGTCTTCCCGACAGCGAACTGCCCCGCACCGACGACGAGTGGCGGGTCCGGCTCAGCCCCGAGGAGTTCCGGGTACTGCGCGAGGCCGGCACCGAACCGGCATGGACCGGAGAGTACGTCGACACCAAGACGCCGGGGATGTACCGCTGCCGTGCCTGCGGCGCGGAGCTGTACCCGAGCGACACCAAGTTCGACTCGCACTGCGGCTGGCCGAGCTTCGACGACGCCATCCCGGGCGCGATCACCGAGATCGAGGACGACAGCCACGGCATGCGGCGGGTCGAGATCCGCTGCGCCCGCTGCGACAGCCACCTGGGGCACGTCTTCCGGGGCGAGGGCTTCACCTCGAAGAACACCCGGCACTGCGTGAACTCGCTCTCCATCCGCCTGGACCCCAGCACCGCCTGACCCCGGCCGGCCGGCGGCACCAGCCGTCGGCCCGCGTCGTGCCGGGTCAGCCGTCGGCCGCCGGGCGCGCGGTCAGCATCGCCACCTGGGCGGTACGCGACTGCCCGACGCGTTGGGCGAGGTCGCGTACCCGCTCGTCGGTGCCGGCCGCGAGGTGTGCCCGGGCCAGGTCGGCGGCGGCCTGTTGGTGGGAGCCGAGCACCTCGACGAGTACCGCGTCGACCTGGCCGGGCGCGGCGTCGCGGAGCCGGGCCAACTGGTCCGGGCCGGTGCCGTGCCCGGCGTGATCGTCGGCCCGCGCGGTGCGACCGGCCTGTGCCAGCCAGGCACGCGCGTCGGCCAGCTCGTCGGTCTCGGTCACCTCGATGGCGGCCACCAGGGTCCGTAGCTCATCGTCGACCAGCCGGCCCCGCACCAGCCGGACGATCTCCAGGGTCTGCTCGGTGTGCCCGGCCATCATCGACAGGAACAGCAGGTCGATGCCGGTCATCTCGGTCGTGACGGAGGGCGTGGCCGGGGCGGCGACCGCTGACGGCGTACCGCTCGGCGCCTGGTCCGCAGCCGGCACGGACGAGCCGCCGCATCCGGCGGCGAGCAGCACGACGAGCAGGGCGGGCAGTGCGGCAGGCCAGCGACGCGACGCGACGGACCGCACGGCACGCCGGTGGGACGCGGCGGCG
>NZ_SISL01000770.1:0-1474 GCF_004307965.1 Verrucosispora sp. SN26_14.1
TGTTCGGCCCGCATCGCGCCGCGGTCCGGACGACGGTCGGGTGGCGCCGGTGCGGGCGGCTCCTCCTCGCCGGTGACCAGCCGCAGTTGGGGCCGGGGCACCTCGCCGAACCCGGCGTAGTGGGCGGGGCGGAGCAGTCGACCGGATCGCACCTGCTCGGCCACGCCGGGGTCGGCGAGGGCCGCGTTGAGGGTCGCCTCGACCTCGGCCAGCGGCAGCTTCCCGGCCGACGGCGCCCCCGGCACGTCGGCGGCGAGCCGGCGTACCTCGGCGACCAGGGCGGCGACCACGGACCGCCGCTGCGCGGAGAGTTCCCGCAGGCGCGGACCGCGTAGCTCGCGCTGGGCGTCCCGCAACGCGTCGGCCAACTGCGCCAGGTCGCCCACCAGCTCGGGTCGCTCGATGGCGAGCAGGTTGACCAGCCAGGCGGCGACCGTGGGGCGACGCAGTCGGGCGATCTCGCGGGCTCCCCGCACGTCCCCGGCGTGCCGGGCCTGCGCCACCGCTTCGTCGCGGGCGGCGACGAAACGGTCCGGTGGCGTGCGGTAGAGCCGCGGCACCGGGTCGGACGGCGGTGCGGGCATCGACTCAGCCGTCGAGCCGGCTGCCCGGCTCCAGCCGTCGGTACTCGCTGCCGGACAGGGCGGTGTACTGCCGGTCGAGCACCGCGAGGCCGTTGGTGTTGAGCAGGGCGTCGTGCAGCGCGTAGACCCGGCGCGGGGCCACCGCCCGGATGAAGTCGACCACCTCGGAGAACTTCGACCAGGGCGCGTGAATCGGGGCGAAGAGCGTGTCGACCTGGATGTCGTCCGGCACGAACAGCGCGTCGCCGGGGTGGTAGACCACCTCGTCCAGGAGGTAGCCGAGGTTGTCGACGAGCGGGATGTCCGGGTGGATGACCGCGTGCCGACCGCCGTAGGCGCGGACCGGGACACCGGCGGCGGTGAACGTGTCTCCGGGGGCGACCGGGCGCAGCGCCTCGGCCGCGTCGCCGAGCGGTCCGGCCACCGAGGCCGGTCCGTGGATGGTGAACGGCCGCCGGGCCAGTTGCCGGTTGATCGCCTCGGCGTCCACGTGGTCCTGGTGCTCGTGGGTGATCAGGACCGCGTCGGCCCCGTCCAGTGCCACGGCGGCCTCGCTGAACACACCCGGATCGACGACCAGCACTCCCCCGTCGTGCTCGACCCGCAGGCACGAGTGGGCGTACTTGGTGATCCGCATCGTGATGCCTCCCATATCGAATCGTGACGTCCTGAGCGCAGTCTGCCGGAACCGGGGAGGCAGCGCTCGACGTCCGAGCTATCACCCGCTCAGGGTCGAAGAAGGGAACATCGATGACTCCGACAAGAGCCCGCCGGCACGCGGCGACGGGACTGACTGCGCTGGTCATGCTGCTGGTGGTGACCGGCTGCGGCAGTGGCGACAGCGGCAGCGACAGCGCGGCGACCTCCGACGAGGCGGGCCGGGCCGCCGC
>NZ_SISL01000771.1:0-1460 GCF_004307965.1 Verrucosispora sp. SN26_14.1
TCCGACGGCCGGTTGGCGGCGTTGGCGGCGACGGTGGCGGTGCGCCGGCACGCCCGGGGGGTGGGTACGGGTGAGCGGGCCGGTCGGGATCTGCGGGACGTGCGGTTGCTGGTGGGCTCGGGTGGGGTGTTGCGGCATGCCCGTGCCGGCGAGGTGACGCCGGTGTGGCAGGCGGTGTTGGGTGATCACGCGGGTGGGTGGGCGGTGCCGAGGGCGGCGCGGGCGGTGGTCGACTCCGACTACGTGTTGGCGGCGGCGGGGTTGTTGGCGGCGGAGCATCCGGGGGCGGCGCGGGCGTTGCTGGGGCCGTTGGTGTCGGCGTGACCGGTGTCGGGTCGACTGCGGACGGTGACGGTGAGCGCGACACGCCGTGCCGGTGTGGCGACTCGTCGGGGGTGGGTTGACAAGGCCGGGGGTGCGCCACGTACCGTCTTTGAGTCCTACCACGGGAAGCGGCTGTTGTTCGCTTCGTCCCTTCGTCCGCTGGCCGAGCGACGGTTGTCGCGGCGGCCAGGTCCAGCGGGCGGGGGTCGGCGGGGCGGCGCGAACCGGCCGCGGTTACCGGTGTACGGGCAGGGTGGGGTGCACGGCCAGTAGACAACGGCCCGACGGGGACAGCCAGTCACCGTCCGGTCGGTCCGAAGGTCGGCGTGCCTCATTCCCGCCGCACCGGCTGGGAAGGGCCTGGGAGCATCGGGGCGCGGCGTATGCCGCGCCCCGATTTCGTGTGCTCAGTCGGCGGCGGGTCGGGCCCGCACGTGCAGGCGTTCGCCCTGGGGGCCGAAGAGGTTGAGGACTTCGGCGGGGGTCGGGTCGGGGTTGGCGACGGAGTGCGGCACGCGGGTGTCGAATTCGGCGACCTCGCCGGGGTTGAGGATCAGGTCGTGCTCGCCCAGGCGTAGCCGGATGCGGCCGGAGAGCACGTACAGCCATTCGTAGCCCTCGTGCGAGGAGGGTTGCGGGTCGGTGGGGGTGTGTGGCGGCAGGATCTGTTTGAACGCCTGGACGCCGCCGGGGCGGCGGGTCAGCGGCAGGAACGTCATGCCGTGGCGGACGATCGGTCGGGGGCGGACGCGGGGGTCGCCGACGGTGGGCGCGCCGACGAGTTCGTCCAGGGGCACCTGGTGGGCGCGGGCCAGCGGCAGGAGCAGTTCCAGGGTGGGGCGGCGGTGGCCGGATTCGAGTCGGGACAGGGTGCTGACGGAGATTCCGGTGGTGTCGGCGAGTTCGTTCAGGGTGGTGCCGCGTCGTTTGCGGAGCGCGCGGAGCCGGGGGCCGACCTCCGCGAGCACCGCCGCCTCGTCGTTTGCCATAACAGCAACATTACTTGTCGTTTTGGCCGGTCGGGTGCAGCGTGGGTGCCAGCGAAGGTCACGAGGGGGTACGCATGGACGACGAATACGACGTGGTGGTGGTCGGCGGTGGCGCGGCCGGGCTGGCCGGGGCGCTGGCCCTGGCGC
>NZ_SISL01000772.1:0-1451 GCF_004307965.1 Verrucosispora sp. SN26_14.1
GCACGGGCCGCGCGCTGGCGGCCGGTGACCGGACGCACCGCCGCCCGGGCACCGGGGCGCAGTTCCGTCTGCTCCATGCGTCGGCTCCTTCCTGGCGTCGGTCCAGACATGATCTCGCGGTGGGATCGCCTGACGGAATGCCTCTTCAACGGCGGTTCAGCAGGTCGACCTGCCGAACGAAAGGCACTGGCAGCAGTTCGCTTGCCGGACGTAAGGTCGCCGCGTGGACGAGATGGACTGGGCCCTGCTCCGTGAGCTGCAGGCCGACGCGCGACTGTCGTTCAGCGAGTTGTCCCGGCGGGTGCACCTGTCTCCCCCGGCCGTCGCCGAACGGGTCCGGCGGCTGGAGGAGACCGGCGTGGTCACCGGCTACCACGCCCACGTCGACCTGGCCCGGGCCGGTCGCAACGTGGTGGCGCTGATCCGGATGTCCTGTTACGGCGCCCGGTGCATCCTGCACGTCCCCGAGGTCGCCGACTGGCCGGAGATCCTGGAGATCCACCGGATCACCGGCGACGCGTGCAGCGTGCTGAAGGTCGCGGCCGGGTCGATCGGGGAGTTCGAGGCCGTCATCGACCGACTCGCCCCGTACGGGCAGCCGTCCAGCACGATGGTCCTCTCCACGCCGCTGGGCTGGCAGCCGGTCACCCCGCTGTCGGGTTAGCCGCCCCGGCAGGGGGAATGCGCCGCGGGTCACCCCAGCAGGACCGGTGCACCGGTGCCGGGAGGGAGGATCATGCGGGGTCTGCGTCCGTACCCGTCGACCGTCGTCCGACTCTTCGGCGCGTTCGCCTTGATCGGGGCTTTCGTCCTGGTCGGCGCCGCGCCCGCCCGGGCAGGTGAGAACACCTTCGTCGAGGTGACGCCGAACAGCGTGCAGGCCGGTTCCCGGGTGCACCTCAAGGCCAGCTGCGACAACGCCAACAACCGGCAGGCCGAGGTGACCTCGGACGCGTTCCGTCAGGTCTTCCTCCGCCCGAACGACGGCTTCCTCACCGGGGACGTCACCGTGCCGAGCGAGAAGCAGGCCGGCAACTACCCGGTCACCCTGCACTGCGAGAACGGTCAGACGGCCGACACCACGCTGACCGTGCTGAACATGGAGCAGCCCACCAAGGGACCGGCGACCGGAGGCGGCGGCACCGCAGGCGGCGACACCGGCTCGATGCTGCTGCTCGGCGGCGCCGCAACAGTGGCCGCGGTGGTGGTGTTCGGGCTGGTGAGCAGCCGGCGTCGGGCCGGTTCCTGACCCGCTGTCGCGATGAGCGGCTCTCGCGTACCCGCGCCGGAACCCGGTCCGGGTCGGCGCCGGACCACCGCCCGTCGGGTGCCTCGCGCCTGGCGTCGGGTGGTGGGCACGGCGCTGGGCCGGCTGGGCCGGGTCACCACGCAGATGGGGTCGGCCAGCGTCAGCACGCCCGACCCGGCGGCCCCGCCGGTGCCGCCCCTGT
>NZ_SISL01000773.1:0-1422 GCF_004307965.1 Verrucosispora sp. SN26_14.1
GGCAGCTCGCGGCCGTCTCCCCGCAGGGACCGGACGGACCCTCGGGCGGGAGCGACGGTACGGCCACCGCGCCGCCACCGAGCATGCGCCGCTTCGGTCTGGTCGCCGCCGGGCAGATCGTCTCCGGCATGGGGACGGCGCTGACCACGTTCGCCGTGCCACTGTGGATCTACACGCAGACCGGGTCGCTCGCCCGGTTCGCGCTCTTCGCGGTGCTCGCGCTGATGCCCGGCCTGCTCGTCGCACCGCTGGCCGGCGCGGTGATCGACCGGTTCAGCCGGCGACGCGTCCTGCTCGGCGCCTGTATGGCCGCCGGGGGCGGCAACGCGGCGATGGCGGTGCTGGTGCTGACCGACGTCGCCCAGGTGTGGCACTTCTACCCCTTCACCGCCTGGCTGTCGGTGGCACTGGCGTTCCAGCGGCTCGCGTTCGTCTCGGCGGTGCCGCAGCTCGTGCCGAAGCGCTTCCTCGGCCACGCCAACGGCCTCGCCCAGACCGCTGTCGGCCTCACCCAGTTCACCGTCCCGCTGATCGCCGTGGCCCTGCTCCAGGCCGTCGGGCTGCGCGGCATCCTGCTCATCGACGTGGTGTCGTACCTCTTCGCGATCGGTGTGCTGGCCGTGGTGAGGTTCCCGCGTACGCTTGCCCTGCGCCGCCGCGAGAGCATCGGTGCGGAGATCGTCGCCGGGCTGCGGTACGCGCTGCGCCGCCGGGAGTTCCGCGCCATGCTGGCGTTCTTCGCCGCGCTGAACTTCTTCCTCTTCCCGGTGCTGTTCCTGCTCTCCCCGCTGGTGCTCGGCTTCGCCGACCTGAACGAGGTGGCGCAGATCGCGCTGACCGGCGGGGTCGGCGCCGCCACCGGCGGTCTGGTGATGCTGCTCTGGGGCGGTCCCCGCAAGCGTCGGATGCGAGCGGTGCTGCTGGGCACGCTCGGCATCGCGGTGGCCGCCGTGGTCACCGGGCTGCGGCCGAACCTGCTGGTCATCGGCGCGGGCGCGTTCGGCATGTACCTCGCGCTCGCCATCGTCAACGGCGTCTACAACACGATCATCCAGACCAAGGTGCCGCCCCGGGTGCACGGGCGGGTCTTCGCGCTCAACCAGATGGTGGCGCAGTCCACCCTGCCGCTGGGCTGGGGCTTGGTCGCCCCGTACGCCGCCCGGGTGACCGAGCCGATGCTGCTGGCCGACGGCGTGCTGGCCGGCACGGTCGGCGCGGTGATCGGGGTCGGGCCGGGGCGCGGACACGGGCTGCTCTACGTGCTGTTCGGGCTCTGCATCGCGGTGACGGCGCTGGTGTCGCTGGCCACGCCGGTGCTGTCCCGCTTCGACGACGAGGTACCCGACGCGCCCCCGGACGACCTGGTCGGCATCGAGGAGCGCCGGGCGCGGTCGGCCGCCGGCCTGTCTCTTATTCCCATCT
>NZ_SISL01000774.1:0-1440 GCF_004307965.1 Verrucosispora sp. SN26_14.1
GCCCTGGTGCGGCGCCGGTGGGGCGGCCGAGCCGGGTGACCGGCGGCTGCCCGGAGAGGGGCAGCGGTGATGCGCAGGACCGAGATCCGCCCGGCCGCGACCGGGGTGCCCGGCGTGGGCCGGGTGCTGGTGGTCATCCCGACCTACAACGAGGCCGACAACGTCAGCGCGATCGTGCGGCGGGTCCGTGCCGCCGCGCCGCAGGTGGAGATCCTCGTCGCCGACGACAACAGTCCCGACGGCACCGGCCGCATCGCCGACGGGCTGGCGCGCGGCGACACCCACGTGCACGTGCTGCACCGGGAGGGCAAACAGGGACTCGGCGCGGCGTACCTGGCGGGGTTCGCGTGGGCGCGGCACCGCGGCTACGACGCGGTGGTGGAGATGGACGCCGACGGTTCACACGCCCCGGAGGACCTGCCGGCGCTGTTGAACGCCGCCCGGCACGCCGACGTGGTGATCGGGTCGCGGTGGACCCGGGGTGCCCGGGTGCTGAACTGGCCGCTGCGGCGGCTGCTGCTGTCGCGGTGCGGCAACCTGTACGCGCGCCTGGCGCTGGGCATGCCGGTGGCCGACGCCACCGGCGGCTACCGCGTGTACCGGGCCGGTGTGCTCGACGCCCTGGACCTGGAGTCGGTGTGCTCGCAGGGGTACTCGTTCCAGGTGGAGCTGTCCCGGTTGGCGCACCGCGCCGGGGCGCGGATCGTCGAGGTGCCGATCACGTTCGCCGAGCGGGAACGCGGCGACAGCAAGATGAGTCCGCTGATCGTGGCCGAGGCGCTGTGGCGCATCACCGGCTGGGCGGTACGCGACCGGCGGACGGCGGTGCGGCAGGGTTGGCAGGCGGCGACGGTGGGGCGGGCCCGCTGGCCGTGAGCCGGAGCGTGTCATGCTGGACGGACGGGACGGCTGCGCCCCGCCGGGTACGCCGTCCGATGACGAGCGCCGTGAGGCGGATGGGGTGAGATGCGCCGGACAGTGAAGTTCGTACCGTTGGCCCTGCTGCTGTCCCTGGCAGCGGAACTGGCCGTGTTCGTGGTGGTGGGCCGGGCGATCGGCTTCGGCGCGGCGACCCTGCTGGTGTTCGCGGCCTCGCTGCTAGGACTGGTCCTGCTACGCCGCGAGGGGATTCGGGCCTGGCGAGGCTTCCGGGACGCCGCACAGTCCGGCCGGCCGCCCGGAGGTCAGGTCACCGACGGGCTGATCGGACTGCTCGGCGCGCTGCTGCTGGCCACCCCGGGGCTGGTCAGCGGCGTGGTGGGGTTGGTGCTGCTGGTGCCGCCGGTGCGCCGCATCGCCCGGGGCGGCGTGCAGCGGGCCGCCGAGCGGCGGGTGTCGTCGATGGCCGCCGGTGACCTGTTCGGGCCGCGTCGGGTGCACGTGTACCGGGGTGCGCCGCAGCAGCCCGCCGGCGAGCAGCCCGCCCCCGCACCGCAGCTG
>NZ_SISL01000775.1:0-1431 GCF_004307965.1 Verrucosispora sp. SN26_14.1
CGCCTGCTCGCCGAGACGGCCGCCGAGGTGGCGGCGCGGATCGGCGAGTTGGACTACGCCAGCGTCGCCCTGGTCACCCTGGCCCTGCCGGAGCCGGCGCTGCCGGCGCTCTCCGGCTTCCTGGTGCCCGGCACCGAGGGCCTGCTGATCAAGGCGTCCACCTTCTTCACCACCAAGTGGGGACACCTGCGCCGGTCCGACGGGCTGGCCCTGGTCCGCACCTCGGTCGGCCGCTACCGCGACGAGGCCCAGCTCCAGCGCCCCGACCAGGACCTCGCCGCCACCGTGCACCGGGAGCTGTCGGCGGTGCTCGACACGCCGCTGCCCGCCCCGGTCGACGGGCACGTGCAGCGGTGGGGCGGCGCGTTGCCGCAGTACACCCCCGGTCATCTCGACCGGGTGGCCGCCGCGCGGGCCGCGCTGCGGGCGACACGTCCGACGCTGGCGCTGGCCGGTGCGGGCTACGACGGGGTCGGCATTCCGGTCTGCGTCCGCTCCGGCGAGACGGCGGCCGAAGAGATCATCACAGCACTGGAGGGATCGGGCAGATGACCGAGCAGAGCAACGCGGCCCGGCTGCGGGAACTCAACGACACCATCCGCTACACGATGTGGTCGGTGTTCCGGGCCAGCGCGCCGCTGCCGTCACTGCGCGACAACGTGACCGGCGAGGTCGAGTCGCTGATCGAGGAGTTGGCCGGCAAGGACGTCGTGGTGCGCGGCACGTACGACGTCTCCGGTCTGCGCGCCGACGCGGACCTGATGATCTGGTGGCACTCCTCGTCCAGTGACGACCTCCAGGACGCGTACCTGCGACTGCGGCGGACCGCCCTGGGGCGGGCGCTGACCCCGGTCTGGTCACAGATGGCGCTGCACCGGCCGGCCGAGTTCAACAAGAGCCACATCCCGGCCTTCCTGGCCGGCGAGGAGGCCCGCGCCTACCTGTGCGTCTACCCGTTCGTGCGCTCGTACGACTGGTACCTGCTGCCCGACGCCGAGCGGCGTGAGCTGCTCGCCGAGCACGGCAAGATGGCCCGGGGCTACCCGGACGTCCGCGCCAACACGGTCGCCTCGTTCGCGCTCGGCGACTACGAGTGGATGCTGGCCTTCGAGGCGGACGAACTGCACCGCATCGTCGACCTGATGCGTGACCTGCGCGGCTCGCGGGCACGGCTGCACGTCCGCGAGGAGGTGCCGTTCTACACCGGCCGCCGCCGCCCGATCGCCGACATCGTCTCCGCACTCGCGTGATACGCCGGCCGAGGTGTAAGGAAGGGCCCCGTGCTAACGCCTCGTGCATAGCAGGGGACCCCTGCTAACACCAACGCGTAGCGCACGGCACCAACGCGTAGCGCACGGCACCAACGCGTAGCGCACGGCACCAACGCCCGGCGGACGCCGGCATCGCGCAGCGCAGGCCGGCATCTGTCTC
>NZ_SISL01000776.1:0-1422 GCF_004307965.1 Verrucosispora sp. SN26_14.1
GGCGCGGCCGCGGTCGCCGAGACCCTGCGCCGCCGCCGGTGGCGGGTGGCGGTACGCGGCGACGAGATCTCCGCCGAGAAGGGCTACCTCAAGGAGACCGGCAACCTGATCTTCCACAGCGCGATGGTGCTGCTGCTGGTCGGTGTCGCGCTCGGTTCCTGGTACGGCTGGCACGGCAACCGGCTGCTCGTCTCCGGCCCGGACGGCGTCTTCTGCAACACCCGCCAGCAGTACGCCGAGGCGAAGCTCGGCCCGCGCGTCGGCGACGACCTGCCTCGGTTCTGCATGCAGCTCGACGAGTTCGAGGCCGAGTTCCTGCCGAGCGGTCAGCCCTCGTTCTTCAACGCCAAGGTCACCGTCGACGAGGACGGCGGTGCGCCCCGGGCGGCCGAGTTCTCGGTCAACTCGCCGCTGCGCCTCGACGGCGCGAACGTCTATCTGCTCGGCCACGGCTACGTGCCGCTGATCCGCTACACCGACCGGTTCGGCAACACCCAGACCAGTACGGTGCCGTTCCTCACCACCGGCGACATGGGTCTGACCAGCGAGGGCCTGGCGGCCTTCCCGGACGCCAACGTCGACCCGGCGACCGGCGAGCGGAATGCGGACCTCCAGATGGCCTTCTCCGGCCTGTACCTCCCGACCGCACCGCAGGAGCCCCCGTTCACCCGGTCCGAGTACCCGACGGAGCAGAATCCGCTGCTCGGGCTGATCGCGTACCGGGGCAACCTGGGCCTCGACGGCGGCATCCCCGGCTCGGTCTACCAGCTCGACCAGCGGCAGATCCGCAACGGCCGGCTCACCGAGGTCGGCTCCAAGGACCTGCGCAAGGGCGAGAGCTGGACGCTGGACGACGGCACCACGGTCGAGTTCGTGGGCACCGAGCGCTACATCGTGCTCTCCGTGCGGCACGATCCGGGCACGATGCTGCTGCTGGTCAGCTCCGTCGGGCTGGTGCTCGGGCTGATGGGCTCGCTCTTCGTCCGGCGACGCCGGATCTTCGTCCGGGTGCTGCCCGCCGGCTCCGGACCCAGCGGCTCCGAGCCCTCCGTGGCCGGGCTTCCTGGTGCCGGACCCCCCGCCGGTGGATCTCCGACGGGCGGTAGTAGCTTGGTCGAGGTGGCTGGCCTGCCCCGGACCGAACATCCGGGGTTCGCCGCCGAGTTCAGCCAACTGGTCGCCGCGATCGGCGACGACCGGCGGACCGGCGAGACCATCGACCCGGACGAGCGGGCCGGGGCGCGAGAAGGAGCCGAGTGATGTCCGCACTCTCCGACCAGGTGGTGTCGATCGCCACCCTGGTGTACCTGCTGGCGATGATCAGCCACGCGGTCGAGTACGCCCTCGGCAACTCGCGGGTCAAGGTGACGGCGCCCCCGGCCCGCGAACTGGTCGGCGCGGCGGTCGGCGGCGGCGCCGGGT
>NZ_SISL01000777.1:0-1421 GCF_004307965.1 Verrucosispora sp. SN26_14.1
GATCGGGAGCGGCCGGTGGCACGCGCGCGGCCGGGGCCGCGACAGCCGGGGCGGGTACCGGTCGTGCCGGCGGGTCCGGTGCGTCCGGCGAGACGCCGGGTGGTGGGCCGTGGCGTGGCCTGGACGCGGTGGGCGGACTCGCCGCGCTGCGGGGTCTGCTCTCCCGGCCGCTGGCCTCCTACCACCTGCTGCTCGCCAGCGCCGGACTGCTGCTGCTGATCGGCCTGACCATGGTCTTCTCGGCCACCAGCGTGCGCGACTACGCGCAGGGCGGCAGCGCCTCGACGTCGCTGACCAGGCAGGCGATCTTCGCGGTGATCGGCATCGTGGTGTTCTGGGCCTGCCAGCGGCTGCCCGCCAGCACCTACCGGTCGCTGGGTCGGCCGGCGCTGGCCGTCTCGGTGGCACTGCTGGTGGTGCTGAACCTGCTGGAGGCGTACGGGCGGTTGACCGACGGCGAGCCCCGGATCGGCCCGCTGGAGGCCGATCTGCTCTGGCTGTACGTGTTCGGGTTCGGCCTGCAACCCTCCGAGCTGGCGAAGTTCGCCCTGGTGCTGTGGGGGGCGTACGTGTTGGCCCGCAAGGGCGCGGCGCTGGGCTGGTGGCGGGAGCTGGCCACCCCGCTGTTCCCGGTGGTGGCCCTGATGTTCGTCCTGGTCGGCTACAACGACCTGGGCAGTATGCTCTGCCTGTTGGCCCTGGTGGTCGGCCTGCTCTGGGCGGCCGGGGTGCGGTTGCGGATCTTCGCCGCGCTCGGCGCGATCGGCCTGGCCGGCATCGGCCTGTTGGTCGCGGTGGCCTCGCTCGGCGCCGGCTCCGGCGTACGCGGTGAGGAGAACTACCGGCTCGCCCGGCTCACCGTCTTCTTCAACCCGCCGCCGCTGGACGACTGCCGCGACGCGCTCTGCTACCAGATGGTCCAGGCGCGCTACGCCATCGCCAACGGCGGCTGGTTCGGCACCGGGCTGGGGCAGGGGCGCACCAAGTGGGCCTGGTTGCCGGCGGCCGAGAACGACTTCATCTTCGCGGTCATCGCCGAGGAACTCGGGGTGGTCGGCTGCGCGGTGGTGGTGGTGCTGTTCGCCGTCCTCGCCTACACCGGCCTGCGGATCGCCCGCCGCGTGGACGACCCGTTCCGCCGGCTGGCCGCCGCCGGGGCCACCGCGTGGCTGGTCGGCCAGGCGTTCATCAACATGGGTGGAGTGATCGGCCTGCTGCCGCTGACCGGTGTGCCGCTGCCGTTCATCTCCGACGGCGGCAGCGCCCTGGTCGTCACGCTCGCGGCGGTCGGCATGCTGGCCTCGTTCGCCCGGGCGGAACCCGATGCGGCCCGGGCCCTGCATGCCCGTCCGCCGGCCCGGTGGGTCCGACTAGTGTGGGCTCCGTTGCCGCCGCTTCCCGGCCGACGCCGCCGCGCGGCG
>NZ_SISL01000778.1:0-1344 GCF_004307965.1 Verrucosispora sp. SN26_14.1
GGTGGCGAGGCGGCTCATGTGGAACCTCCCAAAGGTGCGGCGACCGTCTCCGGCCGTACGGCCCAGGCCGGACGGTGCTGCGGTGCCACCACCGCTCGCAGGCGTCGCCGCAGACCCGGCAACAGCACCAGGGCGGTCGCCGCCTGGGCCAGCAGCAGCGCCACCGCGGGTGCGACGATGCCGAGCCGGGGCAGGCCGTACCAGCCGCCGCCGAGGAAGAGCAGGGCGGCGGTGGACTGGACGAGCACCATGCGCCACATCCGCTTCTCCATGATCGCGAAGGCGGCGTAGAGCAGGATCACCCCGGTGAACGGCAGCGAGAGACCGATCAGCCGTAGGGCGTCCGCCCCGTGCGCCGCGTACTGCCCACCCAGCGGCGCGAGGAGCGCTCCGGCGGCACCGCCGAGCGTCACGGCTCCCGCGCCGACGACCAGTCCGACCAGGACGAGCGCCCGCCGGACGTGGACCCGGGCCTCGGCGCCGTCGCTCGACGCGGCCACCACGAACGAGATGATCACGTTCCACAGCAGGGTGGTCCCGGCCACCCCGATCGTCCACGGCACGTAGAAGTAGGCACTGGCGGTGGCGCCGAGCGCGTGGGCGACCAGCACCGGCGGCAGGAACGCCACAGCGTTGTTGACCAGACCGGTGACGTACTCCGCCGAGGCGAAGCTGGTCATCCCGTGGCGGGCCCGGCCCGGCAGCGGAACCGTCCCCATCCGGGGGGTCAACCGGGCCAGGATCCACCAGTTCGTCACCAGCATGGTGACGAGCATCGGCAGCACCCAGGCCAGCAGCACCCCGTCACCGGCGACCACCCCGGCCAGCAGGGGCAGCAGCGCCAGTTTCGCGCCGGAGGCGACGATGTTCTTGGCCGGCACCAGGCCGGGACGGCGTAGCGCGGCCAGCACCCCGTCCTGGATGAAGAAGATTGCCGAGGCGAGCACCGCTACCACGAAGACCAGCCGGTGGACCGGCCGGTCGCCGATCAGACCGCTGCCCAGGCCGAGCGCCAGGAAACCGACCGCGAGCGCGAGGGACATCGCCGCCGACGCGCCGTACCCGACCAGGACCAGGCGTCGGGTACGGGCGCCGGCGCCCGGCAGGAAGCGGGCGTAGAGGCTGGTCAGGTTGAGCTGGGCGAGACCGGCGAGCAGCGACATCGAGGCGACCACGCCGGAGGCCCGGCCCACCGCCTCGGTGGGGAACCAGCGCGCCGCCACCACCCAGAACAGGAAGCCCAGCGCCGCGCTGGCCACCGTGGAGGACATCAGCGCGACCGCCGTGCGGACCAGCAACGGCCGCCGTCCGGACGGCACCACCCCAGGGCTGTCTCTGATACAC
>NZ_SISL01000779.1:0-1397 GCF_004307965.1 Verrucosispora sp. SN26_14.1
TGGTGGGCCCTCCGCCGAGCCGGCGGGAGGCCGCCGGGGTGGACGGCGCCGCGCCGCCGAGCCCGAGGAAGAGCAACCGATCGTCCCGCTGTCCGGCAACGCGCCGGAGATCCCCGGCGTGCCGTCCGGCGACCCGTCGGCGATTCCTGTCGCCCCGCCGGAGACCCGCACCGCTACTCCGGCAGGCACCGACAGTTCGTTCCGGGGCCGCCGCGCCGCGCTGGAGGAACCGGCGACGCCACCGGCCGCGCGCCGGACCGACGAGCAGACCGAGACATCGGTACGGGGCCGCCGCGCGGCCGACGTCCAGGAGACGCCGCCCCAGGGGCGGCGGGCCGCCGACGATTCCGGGCGCGCTCCCGCCCCGGGCGACACCGGCGAACGACCGTTCGCGGCCCGGCCGGCTGACACGGGTGGGCGTCCCTTCGCGTCGCGGTCCGGCGACACCGGTGAGCGGCCCTTCGCCTCGCGGCCCGCTGACACCGGTGAGCGTCCCTTCGTGTCCCGGCCGGGTGACACGGGTGAGCGTCCCTCGGCGTCGCGGCCGGGTGACACGGGTGAGCGTCCGTACGTGTCACGGCCCGGTGACACCGGTGAACGGCCGTACGCGGCCCGGCCGGGTGACGGTCGGGCCGGGCGTCCGGAACGGCCGGCCGACTGGCTGCGGCAGGCCGGGCGGGGACACCACACCGATCCGGCACTGCCGACGGTCAAGAGACGGCCCGGTACCCCGCCCGGCGGTCCGGCCGGGCACTCGGGCGGTACCCCGTCCGGCGGTACGGCGATGCTCGGTGGTCGTCGTGACCCGGACGGCCCCTCGCGCGCGATGCCGGACGACCAGACGGAACCGGGCGGGATCCCGGGCTGGCCCGCCGCAGCCATTCCCGGAGCCGGCAACGCCGCGCCGGTACGCCCCGGTGGTGCGCGCCCCGACGGACCGCCGACCGACGGGCCACCGGCCGAGCACGGCCGCCCCGACGCACCGCGCGCCGGTCGTGGTCGCCCCGACGGCACGTCGGTGGATCGTGGTCGCCCTGACCGAGCGCCGGTGGATCGTGGTCGGCCCGACGGGCCACCGGTCGGGCGGGGCCGGGCCGAACCACCCGGTGGAGCCGGACCGGCCGGGCCCGGGGCAGTCCCCGGCCGACCCGGACCCGAGGCGTCCACGGGCCGCGTCCGACCGATCGGTCACCCGGACGGCGGTCCGGGTGGGCCCCCGCGTGGCACCGCTCCGACGGACGGCATGCCCGCCGGGCCGCCGAGGGGCAGCGCACGCCCCGACGCCGGTCCTGCGGCGCGCGGACCGCTGTCCCCGGACGCCACCGCGGCGCGTGGACCGGTGTCGCCGGACGGCGGGCCGCCGCGTGGTGCCGTACCCCCCGACGCCGGCTCAGCGC
>NZ_SISL01000078.1:0-17866 GCF_004307965.1 Verrucosispora sp. SN26_14.1
AGATGGGTATCAGAGACAGCGCCACGCCCCCGCCGGTCCCCCGCGCTCGCGCACGTCGACGGCGCCGTAGCGATCCAATTCGCCGGCCGCACACACCTCCTGCGGAGGTAAGGAAGGGCACCTTGTTAACGCCTGCGGTAGAGCAGGGGTCCCCTCCTAACATCAGCGGTCGGCCGAGCGGACGGACCCGGGGATGCCGGACCCGCACCGGCTGCGGCAGGATCGGTGGCATGGATCTAGGACTCACCGACCGGGTGTACGTGCTCACCGGCGCCTCGCGCGGCCTCGGTCACGCCACGGCGCGGTGCCTGGTCGCCGACGGCGCCCGAGTCGTTCTCTCGGCCCGGAACGCCGACACCGTGGCCGCCGCCACGGCCGATCTCGGCGGCCCGGAGCACGCCGTCGGCATCACCGCCGACCTCACCGACCCGGACACGCCCGAACGGCTGGTGCACGCCGCCCACGAGCACTTCGGCCGACTCGACGGCGCGCTGGTCTCGGTGGGCGGACCGACCCCCGGCAGCGCCGCCTCGGTCGACGACGAGCAGTGGCGACGTGCCTTCGAGACCATCTTCCTGGGCAGCGTACGGACGGTGCGGACAGTGGCCGGGGCGCTGCCAGACGGAGGCGCCATCGCGCTGGTGCTGTCCACCTCGGTACGAGGACCGGTCACCGGGCTGGGCATCTCCAACGGGCTGCGCCCCGGCCTGGCCGGGGTGGCCAAGGACGTCGCCGACGAGTACGGCCCCCGGGGCGTACGGGTGGTCGGGCTGCTGCCGGGGCGGATCATGACCGACCGGAACCGGGAGCTCTTCGCCGCCAGCGGCGACCCCGAACAGGCCCGCGCCGAAGCCGAGGCCGGCATCCCGCTGCGCCGCATCGGTGACCCCGACGAGTTCGGGAAGGTGGCCGCGTTCGTGCTCTCCCCGGCCGCGAGCTACCTGACCGGGGTCACCATCCCGGTCGACGGCGGCGCGCTACGCGGCCTGTGACCAGGCAACCGAAGGGCAGCCCCGCCCGTCCGGCGACCAGGCGACCGGAAGGCAGCCCCGCCCGTCCGGAGACCGGGCGACCGGAAGGCGGCGCTGCGCGGCCGGTGAACGGGCAAGCAGAGGGCGGCCCGGCGCGAAGCGTCCGTGGCGCGGCGGTGCCGGGTCCCGGACCCGCCGCGCCAACCGACAGCGTGGATCGGGGGTACCGGCCGACCCGGGAGGAGATGGCGGCGGCCGTGGACCGGCTGCTGCCGGACGTCGTCGCCCCCGGATTGGACGTCCTGTTCGTCGGGATCAACCCCGGGCTCTGGTCGGCCGCGACCGGATGGCACTTCGCCCGCCCCGGCAACCGGTTCTGGCCGGCCCTGCACCGGGGCGGGTTCACCCCACGCCTGATGCACCCCAGCGAGCAGGACGAACTGCCCGGACTGGGACTGGGCATCACCAACGTGGTGGCTCGGGCCAGCGCCCGCGCCGACGAACTGTCCGCCGCCGAACTGGTCGACGGGGCACGGGAGCTGACCGGCAAGGTCGCCGCGTACCGGCCGCGCTGGGTGGCGGTCGTCGGGGTGACCGCGTACCGGATCGGTTTCGCGCGGCCGAAGGCCACCTTCGGCCGGCAGCCCGAGCCGCTGGCCGGCGCCCACCTCTGGGTCCTGCCGAACCCCAGCGGCCTGAACGCGCACTACACCCCGCAGACGCTCGGTGCCGCCTTCGCCGAACTGCGCGAGACGACGATCCGGGAGTGACCGCCGTCAGTTGGCGGCGGCGGGCGGCATCGCCTCGTCGGCGAGGTACTCCCGCGACGGGATGATCACCGGCTCCACCATGGCCTGGTCGGTGTGCGGGGTCGGCGAGTCGGCCACCGCGAACTGGGTGCGGTACAACTCGGCGTAGAGGCCACCGACCGCGACCAGTTCATCGTGCCGACCGCGCTCGACGATGCGCCCCTCGTCGAGGACGAGGATCTGGTCGGCGTCGCGGACCGTGGAGAGCCGGTGCGCGATCACCAAGGCGGTACGCCCGGTCAACGCCACCGACAGCGCGCGTTGCACCGCCGCCTCGCTCTCCGAGTCGAGGTGCGCGGTCGCCTCGTCGAGGATCACGATCGACGGTGCCTTGAGCAGCAGCCGGGCGATCGCGATGCGCTGCTTCTCACCGCCGGAGAAGCGGTAGCCGCGCTCGCCGACGGTGGTGTCGAGCCCGTCGGGCAGCGACCGGACCAGATCGGCGACCTGGGCACCGGCCAGTGCCGCCCAGAGTTGGTCGTCGGTGGCGTCCGGCTTGGCGTACCGCAGGTTCTCGGCGATCGTCTCGTGGAACAGGTGCGAATCCTGGGTGACCACACCGATCTCGTCCCGCAGCGATTCGAGGGTGGCGTCCCGGACGTCGACACCGCCGACCAGCACCTGACCGTCGGTGACGTCGTAGATGCGGGAGATCAGCATGGACAGCGTGGACTTGCCCGCGCCGGAGGGCCCGACCAGGGCGACCATCTGCCCGGGATCGACCCGGAAGGAGACGCCCTTGAGCACCGGCTCGTTGACCGTACGGTCCAGCGTGGCGACCTCCTCCAGCGACGCGAGGGAGATCTCGGCGGCGCTCGGGTAGCGGAAGCGCACGTCGCGGAACTCGACCCGGCCCGCGTCCCGGGGCACCGGGACCGCGTCGGACCGCTCCTTGATCGCCGGATCGAGGTCGAGCACCTCGAAGACCCGGTCGAACGAGACCAGCGCGCTCATCACGTCGACCCGGACGTTGCTCAGCGCGGTGAGCGGACCGTAGAGCCGGGTGAGCAGCAACGCGAGCGTCACGACCGTGCCGGCGCTGACCTCGCCGGTGACCGCCAGCCAACCGCCGAGCCCGTAGGTGAGCGCCTGGGCCAGCGAGGCGACCAGCAGCATCGCCACGAAGAACGTCCGCGAGTACATCGCGGAGGTGATGCCGATGTCGCGGACCCGCTCGGCGCGGGCGGCGAACCGGCCGGCCTCGGCATCGGGGCGCCCGAAGAGCTTCACCAACAGGGCGCCCGCGACCCCGAACCGTTCCGTCATGGTCGCGTTCATCTTGGCGTCGAGGTTGTACGACTCGCGGGTGATCTCGGCCAGCCGCCGGCCGACCCGCCGGGCCGGGATGATGAACACCGGCAGCAGTACCAGCGACAGCGCGGTGATCTGCCAGGAGAGGGTGAGCATCACGGCGGCGGTGAGCAGCAGTTGGATCACGTTGCTGACCACGCCGGAGAGCGTCGAGGTGAAGGCCCGCTGGGCCCCCATCACGTCGTTGTTGAGCCGGCTGACCAGCGCACCGGTCTGGGTGCGGGTGAAGAACTGCAACGGCATCCGCTGCACGTGGTCGTAGACCCGGGTGCGCAGGTCGAGGATGATGCCCTCGCCGATACGTGCCGAATACCACCGCTGGGCGAGGGAGAGCATCGCGTCGGCGACGGCCAGGCCGGCGATGAAGAACGCCAGCCGGATCACCAGTGCGCCGGCCTCGTCGCCGCCCCGGGTGATCGCGTCGATGACCTGGCCGGCGAGCAACGGGGTGGCCACCCCGATCACCGCCGCGACGACCACGGTCAGCAGGAACACGACGATGTCGCGACGGTACGGCTGGGCGAACGCCACGATCCGCCGGGCGACACCGCGCTGCAACCGGTGACTGGAGATCTCGTCACCGTTGCGCATCGACCGCAGCATGCTCCAACCGCCCATGCCGCCGGCGGCCATCGGGTTCGACACGCTCACCTCCGGGAAAGGGCCTCAGGATGCCGTCGGGTCAATTCTCCCGACAGCTACGACAACCTCGTGAGTAACCCGGATCTTCCCGAACGGTCCTTACTATTCTGCGTACCCGGCGAGATCGCGGATCCGCCGGGTCTGTGCTTCCCGCTCGGCCCGCTGCTGCTCGGCGTGGGTCCGCCCGGAGGCACCGGCGAGCAGTGCCTTGATCTCCACCACCGCGTCGCGCTGGTGGGCGACCAACCCGGCGGTGAGGTCGCGCACCGCGTCGTCCAGCTCCGCGTTCGGCACCACCAGGGTGGCCAGGCCGAGCCGGTCCGCCTCGGCGGCGTCCAGCCGCCGGGCGGTGGTGCAGATCTCCAGCGCACGGGCGTAGCCGACCAACTCGACCAGACGCTTCGTGCCGGCCAGGTCGGGCACCAGACCCAGCGTGACCTCGGCCATGGACAGCTTCGCGTCCTGCGCCAACACCCGCAGGTCGCAGGCGAGGGCGAGTTGGAACCCGGCGCCCATGGCATGCCCCTGCACGGCCGCGACGGAGATGATGTCCGGTCGGTGCAGCCAGGTGAAGCCGCCCTGGAGGGCGGCGATCCGGTCGGCGCACTCCGCTTCCGGCAGTGCGGCCAGCTCGGCGAACGAGCCCGGCCCGGTGGCGCTCACGACCGCCAGGTCGAGGCCGGCGGAGAACGCCCGCCCCTCACCCCGGACGACCACGACACGTACGTCACCGGGCAGGTCTCGGGAGAAATCACTCATCGCGCGCCACATCGACGGGGTCTGCGCGTTGAGCACCTCGGGCCGACACAGCGTGACCGTGGCGATCGGCCCGTCACACTCCAGCCGGACCCCGGTCGCCTCGGTGGTCACCGGGCGGCCCGGGTCACGGTGGTGGTGTACGACGCTGACGGGCGGGTCACGCCTTCTTGCGGCGCCGGGCGCCGCCGCGCTGCCGCAGCTGCACCCCGGACTCGGTGAGCACGCGGTGGATGAACCCGTAGGATCGGCCGGTCGAGGCCGCGAGAGCACGGATGCTCTCTCCTCCGGTGTACCGCTTGACGAGGTCCTTGGCGAGCGTCTGACGCTCGGCTCCGACGATCCGGCGACCCTTCTCAGTGCTGGTGGCTGTGCCAGTGGCTGCCATGCTGTGTCCTCACGTCCCAGACTGTGCGGTTCGGATACGGTCCCACCTATTAGACCGCCTCGAACGATCATGCGCCAGATATCAACTATTCGCCAACCGACACGCTATGCAATGTCAGCTTCCCGATAGGTGACGACATCCGGGACCCGACTGCGGGACACCGCTTCGGACCGGCCCGGAGCTGGCCCTCGACGAACCGCCGCCACCCACACGCACGGTGCCGCCGACACCACCGTCCGCCACCGATCCTCACCGCCGGTATAGATGGCGGCCACCGCCCGCCACCGGAGTCGCCCTCGGCCTCCGCGATGCTCCGGTCGGCCCGGTGCCCGTACGCTGCCGGCCATGCTCGACCTGCTCGGCACCGCGACCGTCGCCGCGGTGGTCTTCGCCGCCACCAACATCGACGACATCGTCGTCCTGACGGTGTTCTTCGTCGCCGCCCGCACCACCGGCCGTCCCCGCGTCGGGCAGATCGTCACCGGCCAGTACCTCGGCATCGGCGCCCTGGTGCTGGTGAGTGCCGTGGTCGCGGCCGGGCTCCTGGTGGTGCCCGACGAGTGGACCGGTCTGCTCGGACTGCTGCCGATCGCCCTCGGCCTCCGCGCGCTGCGGCGACGCGACGACGGCGAGCCGCCCCCGGTGGTCGCCGGTGTGGTCGGCGTGGCCGCCGTGACCGTCGCCAACGGCGCCGACAACGTGGCCGTCTACGTGCCGGTGCTGCGCACCCTCGGTGTCGCCGACGCCGCCGTCTTCGGAGTGGTCTTCGCGGCCCTGGTCGCCGTCTGGTGCGTCGCCGGTGCCTGGCTCGGCGGCCACCCGAGGGTGACCCGGCTGGTCGAACGCACCGGCCACTGGCTGGTGCCGGCGATCTTCATCGGCGTCGGCGTGGTCATCCTGGCCAGCTCCGGCGTCGTCGGTCACCTGCTCGACCTCGCCCGCTGACGTCGGCGCGCGTGTTAGGAGGGGACCCTTCCTATACGCCTGGCGTTAGTAGGGGGCCCTTCCTTACACCCGGTGCAAATGGTCAGGCCAGCTCGACCAGTTCGAGCAGGTCGTCGCTCCAGGCGTCCTCGTCGCCGTCGGGCAGCAGGATGGCCCGGTCCGGCTTGAGCGCCAGCACCGCGCCCGGGTCGTGGGTGACCAGGACGATCGCGCCCGGGTAGTTGGCGATCGCGTCGAGCACCTGCTCGCGGCTGACCGGGTCGAGGTTGTTGGTCGGCTCGTCCAGCAGCAGCACGTTCGCGCCGGAGCAGACCAGGGTCGACAGCGCCAGCCGGGTCTTCTCGCCACCGGAGAGCACCCCGGCGGGCTTGTCCACGTCCTCGCCGGAGAAGAGGAACGCCCCGAGGATCTTGCGCAGCTCGGTGTCGGTCTGCTCGGTCGAGGCGGCCCGCATGTTCTCCAGCACGGTCCGCTCGATGTCCAGCGTCTCGTGCTCCTGCGCGTAGTAGCCCAGCCGCAGCCCGTGGCCGGGCCGCACCTCGCCGGTGTCCGGCTCCAACAGCCCGCCGAGCATCCGCAGCAATGTGGTCTTGCCGGCACCGTTGAGCCCGAGGATGGCCACCCGGGAACCCCGGTCCACCGCCACGTTCACGTCCGTGAAGATCTCCAACGACCCGTACGACTTGGAGAGGCCGGACGCGGTCAGCGGAGTCTTGCCGCACGGCGCCGGGGCGGGGAAACGCACCTTGGCCACCTTGTCGCCGACGCGGACCTCATCCAGGCCCGACATCAGGCGTTCGGCCCGCCGGGCCATGTTCTGCGCGGCCACCGTCTTGGTGGCCTTCGCCCGCATCTTGTCCGCCTGGGCCATCAGGGCGCCGGCCTTCTTCTCGGCGTTGGCCCGCTCCCGACGCCGCCGCCGCTCGTCGGTCTCCCGCGCCTCCAGGTACGCCTTCCAGCCCAGGTTGTAGACGTCGACCACGGACCGGGTGGCGTCGAGGAACCAGACCTTGTTGACCACCGACTCCAGCAGCGACCCGTCGTGCGAGATCACCACCAGCCCGCCCTTGTGGTTGGCGAGGAAGCCGCGCAGCCAGGTGATCGAGTCGGCGTCGAGGTGGTTGGTGGGCTCGTCGAGCAGCAGGATCCCGCCGCCGTTGTCGGCCGCGTCGCGGAACAGGATCCGGGCCAGCTCGATGCGCCGACGTTGACCGCCGGAGAGGGTGCCGATGGTCTGGGCGAGCGCCCGGTCGGGCAGCCCCAGGTTCGCGCAGATCCGGGCCGCCTCGGCCTCGGCCGCGTACCCGCCGAGCGCGGCGAACTGGTCCTCCAGCGCGCCGTACCGACGGACCAGCTTCTCGTCACCGCCGTCGGCGAGCTTCTCCTCCAGGTCCTTCATCCCGGCCATCAGCTTGTCCAGGCCCCGGGCGGAGAGCACCCGGTCGCGGCCGGTGACCTCCAGGTCGCCGGTACGCGGGTCCTGTGGCAGGTAGCCGACGGCGCTGCGCCGGTCGATCTGTCCGGCGTACGGCTGTCCCTCACCGGCGAGCACCTTGAGGGTGGTGGTCTTGCCGGCACCGTTGCGGCCGACCAGGCCGATCCGGTCGCCCGGCTGCACCCGCAGCGTGGTGTCGGACAGCAGGATCCGGGCGCCGGCGCGCAGTTCCAGGCCGCTGGCAGTGATCATGTCGGGGTACTCGCTCTCGGGATCCGCAGGGCTGACTCAGGGCACACGAAAGCGCCGGCGGATCATGGTGACCCGTCGGCGCGGGGCGTTCAGCCTTCGCAGAGCAGCACGGGTCGATTGTACCGGGCCCCGGTGAACGGCGAACGCGGATTACCGACCAAGATCGTCGGGTACCGATTCGCCGTCCGGACCGGTTCCGGCCCGCGAGCCACCGACTGATCGGGGTCATCATGGAGCTGAACGAGAACGCGCGGATCGACACCAGCCAGGTGGAGGACCGGCGAGGTGGTGGTGGAGGGGGCGGCGGGCTGGGCATCCCCATCCCGATCGGCGGTGGTCGCGGCGGCATCGTCGGGATCGTCATCGCCGTGCTGGTGGCGCTGGTGGGCGGCGGCTTCGGGCTGAACGCCATGACCGGCGGCGAGCAGGGCGACAACACCGCGTTGGAGCAGCGCTGCGAGGCCCCGGACGCCCTGGAGCAGCTCGACTGCCGCAACAGCCTCTACGTCAACTCGATCCAGGCGTACTGGCGGACTGCCCTGCCGGAGGCGTTCGGCGAGCAGTACCGGCCGACCCGTACCGTCTTCTTCGACCAGGCCGTCAACACCGCGTGCGGCCAGGCCGACTCGGGCGTCGGCCCGTTCTACTGCCCGGCCGACTCGCTGGTCTACATCGACCTCTCCTTCTACGAGGTGCTCGCCACGCAGCTCGGCGCCACCGGTGAGTTCGCCCAGCCGTACGTGCTGGCCCACGAGTACGGCCACCACGTGCAGAACCTGCTCGGCACCAACGAGCAGGTCCGCCGCCAGCAGCAGCGGGATCCGGGCAACGCCAACGACCTGTCGGTCCGCCTGGAGTTGCAGGCCGACTGCTTCGCCGGAGCCTGGGCCAAGAACGCCACCGGCACCGCCGACGATCGCGGCCAGAAGATCTTCACCAGCATCACCGAGCAGGACATCGCCGAGGCCATCGACACCGCCGAGGCCATCGGCGACGACGCCATCTCCCGGCGCGCCGACCGGCCGGTGAACCCGGAGGAGTTCACGCACGGCTCCTCGGCCGACCGCAAGCGCTGGTTCAACCGTGGCTACGAGTCCGGCACCCCGGCCTCCTGCGACACCTTCAGCGGCGCGATCTGACGCGGTGCGGACGGGCCCCGGTCGACGCCTGGAAGGGCGTCGACCGGGGCCGTCCGTGTCCGACGTGACGACGGCTCAGGCAGGATCGCGGATCAGGATGTGCACGGCGCGGGCGGCGGTGATCGCGGCCAGCAGCACCGCGTACCGGGGCTCGGGCACGTCGAGCAGCCGGTCGGCACGCAGTGCGGCCAGTGGGGCGAGTCGGCGCTCGGCGAGCACGGTGTCCACGGCCCGCCGGTCGCCACCGGCGACCACCGCGTCCAACCGCTCGGCCTGCGGCAGCAGCAGCCGGGCCGCCAGGTCGACGGCGTCGGCGAGGGCGGCCTTGGCCTGGTTGTCGCGCCGCCGGGCGAACCGCTGCTGGGACCAGCCACCGGCGGCGGTGCGCCCCTGCACGTACCGCGTGTCGACCTTGTGCACCGGCAGCTTCTCCCCCTCCGCGACGCCGACCGCCACCGCGCCCTTGCGCGCCAGCAGCAGTCCGATCCGGCGGGACACGACGGCCTCCGCCACGAAGGTGTCCAGGTCTGCGGTGGCAGGCGAGCCCGGTGGGGTGTGCAGTTCGGCGGTGGCACCGTCCGGGGCGGTGAGCAGGAGTCCGTACTCCTGCGCGGTGGTGGTGGGCGGACCGTGCCGGTCGGCGAAGCCGGCCACCCAGCGTTCGGTCCGGGCCGGGTCGATCTCGACCCACCGGCCTCCCCCGGCGGCGGGTCGGCTGCTCATCACCCGACCTTACGGCAGACGGACGGGGCGGTACCGTCCGGCGGAAGCGGATCGGCGGCGCCGGGTCCCTCAGTCGCTCGGCGCGAGGTGGACCAGCAGGTCGGCGCAGCGGCGCGATTCGGCGATGACCGCCGCGTTGGCCTGGTCGCTGCCCTGTGCCCAGGCGCGGGCCGCGTCGGGTGTCTTGCCGAAGGCGACGTGGCGGGCGACGAGCCGGTCGAGGCGGACCTCCTCGGCCACCTCCAGATACCAGGTGGTGTCGAGCAGGTCGCGGACGAACTTCCACGGATGCGAGTCGAGCAGCAGGTAGTTGCCCTCGGTGACCACGATCGGGGTGCGGCGGGGCACCGGGATGCTGGAACCGATCGGCTCCTCGATGTCGCGGCGGAACGTCGGCGCGTAGACGACCTCGTCGGTCTGGTCGCGTAGCCGGCGGAGCAGGGCGAGGTAGCCGTCCGCGTCGAAGGTGTCCGCAGCGCCCTTGCGGTCGGCGCGGCCGAGTGCGCCGAGGACCTCGTTGCTCAGGTGGAAGCCGTCCATCGGCACCAGGACGGCGTCCGGGCCGAGCTGCCGGACAAGGGCCTCCGCGACGGTGCTCTTGCCCGCGCCGGGCGGCCCGACGATCCCGATGAGCGTACGGGCGGCACCCGCCGACATCGCCCGGGCGCGGTCGGCGAGTCCGCCGAGCGTCAGGGTGTCAGCCGGCGGCCAGGACACTGTCCACGCTCCCCTGTGTCTGGTGCGGCACGGCGCCGCAGCCGCACGAGTCCCGGTGCCGGAAGGTGGCCGGCACCACCACGGACTGCGGGGCGCGGTCCGGTCGCCGGATCCGGGCGAGCAGGAGTTCGACGGCGGTCGAGGCGAGTCGGGCGGCGTCCTGCGCCATCGCCGAGATCTGCGGGTCGAACAGGTCGGCCCATTCGAAGTCGTCGTAGCAGACCAGGGCGATGTCGTGCGGCACCTTCAACCCGGTACGCCGGATGGCGCGGAGCGCGCCCAGGGTCATCTGGTTGTTCGAGACGACCAGGGCGGTGGCCGGTTCGTCCGAGGCGAGGTGCTCGACGAGGCGCTGCTCCGTGGTGCGTTCGTCGGACTCACCGGCGATGACCAGCCCCGGGTCGTCCGCCAGCCCCAGTTCCGCGACGGCGCGCTGGTATCCGGCGAGCCGGTCCTGGGCCGACATCTCCCGCATGGCGCCCCGGACGTAGCCGATCCGGTGGTGCCCCTGCGCCGCCAGGTGGGCCGTGAGGTGGTGGATCGAATCCAGGCACTCGGAGTAGACCTGGTCGCCCGGCAGGGTCGACCGGCGGTCGAGGAAGATCGTCGGCAACTGCTCGTCGAGCAGCTTCTGCAGGCACTGGGTGAGTTCGCCGTGGCCTTCGAGCGGATTCACGATCAGGCCGCTCACCCGCCGCGCCAGCAGGTGGTTGATCACGTCCAACTCGACCTCGGGGTCGTCGTTGGTGTCGGCCAGGATCAGGGTGTACCCGGCCCGTCGCAGGTGCCGCTCGATGTCCCGGATGAGCGCGGCGAAGTACGGGTTGGTGACCACGGACATCGCCAGCCCGATGGTGTCCGTGGACTGCGTGGCCAGGGCCCGGGCGGCGAGGTTGTGCCGGTAACCGGTCGACTCCAGCGCCTTGCGCACGAGTTCCTCGGTCTCCGGGGCGACCTTGCGCGTCTTGTTGAGCACGTGCGACACGGTCGTCGTCGACACTCCGGCGATCCGTGCTACCTCGGCCATCGTCGCCACTCGTTTTGCACCCTTTCCCCCGGCTCGCCACCTGTCCTACGGCTGCCGGGACCACGGCGAGAAGGAGCTCAATCTAACCAAAAGCAAGCCCTTGCGCAAGCGGTTGCGCGGGGGTAAAGTTCCGCCATCTTCACGGTACGCAAGCGGTTGCGCATCTGATGAAGTGCTGGTGGGGATGCCCGACGACGCAACACGGCCCGGCAGGACGACGGTAGGCGGAACTCCCCTGATGTGGTCTGACTAGTCGACAAGGATCTGGTGGCATGAAGAGGACATTCCGGACAGTAATCGGTGTAGCCATGGCCGGCGCGCTCGCCTTCTCGGTGGCCGCCTGTGGCAACGACTCCGCCGCGGAGGGCGGCGAGGAGCAGTTGACCATCGGGTTCGTCCCGGGCATCGCCTCCGACCCCTTCTTCCGCGCCATGCAGGTCGGCGCCGAGGCGAAGGCCCAGGAGCTGGGCATCAGGCTGCTGTGGCAGGGCGCGCCGGACGAGTACTCGCCCCAGTCGCAGATCCCGTTCGTCGACTCGATGCTCACCCAGCAGGTGGACGGGCTCGTCCTCGTCCCCACCGACCCGGACGCGCTGCAGCCCAGCGTCACCAAGGCGCAGTCGGCGAACATCCCGGTCGTCACCGTCGACACCACGGTCACCGACCAGAGCTACCTCACCTCGGCGATCACCGGTGACAACCGTGAGGGCGGCCGGCAGGCGGCCCAGACCCTGGCCGAGCAGATCGGAGAGTCCGGAGAGGTCTTCCTGATGTCCGGCTCGCCGACGGCGACCACCAACCAGCTCCGCGAGGAGGGCTTCACCGAGGAGCTGAAGAAGTACCCGGGCATCACCCTCGTCGGCAAGGAGTACGCCAACAGCCAGCCGGCCAGGGCGACCTCGGCGGTCAACACGATCCTGCTGAAGCACCCGAACCTCAAGGGCATCTTCGCCGTGGACGGCACCTCCGGCTCCGGCACCGTGGCGGCGCTGCGCAACGCGGGCAAGGCCGAGCAGGTCAAGCTCATCGGCTACGACGCGTACGACAACCAGGTGGCCGACCTGAAGGCCGGCATCTACAGCGCTCTCGTCGCCCAGAAGCCCGGCGACCAGGCCGCGCTCGCCCTGCAGAACCTGGTGGACACGATCCGCGGCCAGAACGTCGACAGCATCGAGAAGGACGTCGTGATGACCAACGTCGTGATGACCAACGACAACCTGGCCGAGACCGAGCAGTACCAGTACCCGACCCAGTAGTCGGCGGCGATCAGGGGAATGCGGATCTCAGGAGGAGGAGCACCATGACGGCCGACACCACACAGGCGGCGAGCGAGACGCGCGCCAGCCGCCTGATGGCGACACTGCTACGGCAGGACGTGATCCTGCTCGGCGTCCTCATCGTCATGGTGGTCTTCTTCACGGCGATGAACCCGCTGTTCTTCAGCCGGTTCGCCTTCGCCAACATCCTGCAGGACTGGGCCCCGGTCATGCTGTTGGCGATCGGGCAGACGTACGTCATCATCACCGGCGGCATCGACCTGTCGGTCGGATCCACGCTCGGATTGAGCGGCGTGGCCTGTGCGATGACGATGAGATCCCTGAACGAGGGTGGAACGGCCACCGCCACGACCATCGCCGTCGGCGTGGTGGTGGCCCTCGCCACCGGTCTCGCGGTCGGCCTGGTCAACGGGCTGCTGATCACCCGGGCCAAGTTGGCGCCCTTCATCGCCACGCTGGCCACCATGGGTGCCGCCGCCGGTCTGACGCTGGTGCTGACCGGCGGCGTCCAGATCGCCGGCGGCCCGGCCGAGGTGATCCGGCTCGGCAACACGCAGTACCTCAACCTGCTGACCGTCCCACTGATCATCGTGCTCGGTGTGCTGGCGGTCGCGTGGCTGACGCTCAGTTTCACCCGGTTCGGCCGCTGGACGTACGCGGTGGGGTCGAACGGATTCGCCGCGCGGGGTGCCGGGATCAACGTCGATCGGCACCTGCTGAAGGTGTACATGCTGGCCGGGTTGATGGCCGGCCTGGCCGGGTTGTTCGTCTACTTCCGGCTCGGCTCGGGCTCGCCCACCTCCGGCCAGGGCCAGGAGCTGGCGGCGATCGCCGCGGCGGTCATCGGCGGCACCAGCCTGGCGGGCGGCGTCGGGCGGATGTCCGGCACCGTGCTCGGCGCACTCATCACGACGGCGGTCCTCAGCGGCCTGATCCTGATCGGCGTCGCACCGAACTGGCAGCAGGTCGTCATCGGCGTCCTGATCGCCGTCGCGGTCGGGGTCCAGCAGATCAACATCCGTACCAGGAGGGGAGCCGGCCGTGGCTGACGCACCCATCTACGAGGCCCGCGAGGTCACCAAGTCCTACGGCAGCGTCCGGGCGCTGACCGACGTCAACCTGTCCCTGCGGGCCGGAGAGATCATCGGTCTGGTCGGCGACAACGGGGCCGGCAAGTCGACACTGGTGAAGGTGCTCTCCGGCGTGCACCGGCCGGACACCGGCGGCGTGTATCTCGACGGCGTGGCACAGGAGTGGAAGTCGCCGCACGACGCGCTCCAGGCCGGCATCGAGACGCTGTACCAGGACTCCGGGCTCTGCCCCGACCTCACCATCAGCGGCAACGTCTTCCTCGGCCGGGAACGCCGTCGGCCGGGGCTGCTCGGCAAGCTCGGATTCCTCGACAACAAGGCCATGGCCCGCGTCGCGCACGAGGAGTTGGAGCGGGCCGGGATCGGCCTGACGACCGGCGTACGGCGCAACGTCAACCAGCTCTCCGGTGGGCAGCGGCAGGCCGTCGCCATCGGCCGCGCCGTCGCCTGGGCCCGCAAGGTGATCATCCTGGACGAGCCCACCAACCACCTCGGCGCCCGGCAGTCGGGCGAGGTGCTGAAGGTGATCGCGGGAGCCCGGGAACGGGGTCTGGGCGTCATCTTCATCTCGCACACGCTGCCGCACGTGCTCCAGGTGACCGACCGCATCGTCGTGCTGCGCCTCGGCCGGGTCGTGGCCGACGAGCCGACGTCGTCGTTCACCCCGGACTCGCTGCTGAAGGTGATCACCGGTCTGCACACTCCCGAGCCGAGGAGCTAGGCCGTGACGGTCCGACTGCAACTCGCCATCGACGCGCCGGAGCACTTCGCGCTCATCCCGCGCGTCGGCCGGTACTTCGACATCATCGAGGTCGGCACGCCCGTGCTCAAGCGCTTCGGGCTCGCCGCCATCAGCACCGTCCGGGAACTCGGCGCGGACACACCGGTGCTCGCCGACACCAAGACGGCCGACGGCGGCAGCCTGGAGGCCGAGATGGTCTTCGCCGCCGGGGCCGCCATGATGACCGTGCTCGCGCACGCCTCCCCCGCCACCCGACGCGACACCGACGAGGTGGCCCGACGGTACGCGCGGGAGGTGGTGCTCGACACCATCCTCGACGGCGAGCTGGACGTGGAGCCGCTGCTGGACGGCCGCGCACCGCAGGACGTCTGGCTGGCCCTGCACTCCCCGTCCGACGCCCGGCGGGCCGGTCTCGGCAACGAGGACCACATCGACCGGGTGGCCCAGCGCCGGGAACGCGGATTCCGCGTCTCCCTGGCCGGCGGCATCGGGCGCGCCAACCTGGCCCGCGCCCTGGAGGCCGCCCCCGACATCGTCGTGATCGGCTCGGGAGTCACCGAGGCCACCGACCCGGAAGGAGAAGCGGCATGGATCAGGGCACAGGTCGACCTGTCGACTCCTGGCACCTGAGCGGCACCGAACTGAGGTCGGTGCTCGCGGCGCTGCCCGTCGAGGAGTACGACCGGTTCGTCTCCTGCTTCGACGGCGTGGCCGAGGGCCGCCTCTTCTTCTCCGGGCAGGGCCGCTCCGGGCTCGCCGCGCAGATGGCCGCGATGCGTTTCATGCACCTCGGCCTGGCGGCGCACGTCGTCGGCGAGGCCACCGCGCCGTCGGTGCGGTCGGGCGACACGTTGGTGATCGTGTCCGGCAGCGGGCAGACCCCCGTCAGTGTCGGCTTCGCACGGATCGCCCGCGCGGAGGGCGCGAAGGTGCTGCTGGTGACCCACCAACGGGAGAGCCCGCTGCGGGATCTCGCGGACGGTTCCATCGTCCTGCCGGCGGACGCCAGCCGACAGTTCGGCGGCACGCTCTTCGAGCAGTCGGCGCTGATCCTGCTCGACTCCGTGGTGCTGGAGCTGATGCGGGCGCTGCCGGACCCGGACGCCACGATGAGCTACCACCACACCAATCTCCAGTGACCGCGTCGACCGGAGCCGGGGTGGCGCCCTCCGGCGTGGTCGTGGTGGGCGACCTCCTCGCCGACATCATCGAGCACGAGGACGGGACCCGTACCCGCCACCCCGGCGGTGCCGGGCTCAACCTCGCCGTCGGCGTACGGCGGCTCGGGACACCGGCGGCACTGGTGTCACCGGTCTCCGCCGACCGCCTCGGCGCGTGGTTGCGGGACGCGGTCACCGCCGAGGACGTCGCCCTGGTGCCACTGGCCTGCGCGCTGCCGACCGGAACAGCGACGTCCCGGCGGGTGGCGGGAGAGCCGGCCTACGAGTTCTCCGAGGCGATCCAGAACCGGCGGTACGCGTACCCGGAGGCAGAGGTCGCGGCCATGGGCAGCGGCGCCGTCCTGGTCGTCAACTCGTACCCGATGGACGACCTCGGCCAGGTGCAGGCGCTCGTCGACGTCGTCCGCCGGACCGGACGGACCTTCGTCGTCGACCCCAACGTGCGGCCCACGCTGGTGCGGGACGTCCCGGCGTACCGGTCGGGACTCCGCCGGCTCGCCACCGTCGCCGACGTGGTCAAGCTGAGCCTGCAGGACATCGCCGACCTGCACGTCGAGGACCCCGAGCAGTTCGTGGCCGAGCTGCTGCGATCGGGGGTACGGGTGGTCGTGCTGACCCGGGCCGCCGACGGCGTGTCGGTGCACACGGCTGACGGGGTCGTGGCGACCGCACCCGTACCGGACCGACCCGGACCCGTCGTCGACACGATGGGCGCGGGCGACGCCACCCTCGCCCGCCTGGTGTGCGGCGTCGCCGAGGACGGCGTCGACCTGGACGCGGCGCGGTGGCGCGATCTTGCCCGCGAGGCGATGGACCTCGCGGCCGACATCTGCCGGATCTCCGGCGGCAACCTGGCCGCGCTGCGGCCCACAGGACGGAAAGAGCGATGAGGGAACTGAGCAACGCGAGCCTGACCTCGCTGCCCAGCGAGGTCGAGGCGCCCCGCTACGACCGGGCGGCACTGCGCGGCGGGATCGTGCACTTCGGTGTCGGGCACTTCCACCGCTCGCACCAGGCGATGTATCTCGACGAACTCATGCGCCGGGGGCAGGGCATGGACTGGGCGGTGCACGGCGTGGGCGTCCGCCCCGCCGACGAGGGCACCCGCAACCGGCTCGCCGCGCAGGACCATCTCTACACGCTGACGGTGAAGGAGCCGGACGGCAGCCGACGTAACCGGGTGATCGGCTCGCTGCTGAGCACCGGGTACGCCCCGCAGGACCCGACCGGCGTCGTGGAGCGCATCGCCGACCCGGCCACCCGCGTGGTGTCGCTGACCATCACCGAGGGCGGGTACGGCATCGACCAGGTGACCGGCGAGTTCACCGGCGACTCCGCCCCGATCCGCGCAGACCTGGACGCCGACGTGCCGAACGCGACACCGTTCGGGTTGGTACTCCAGGCGATGCGCCTGCGGCGCGCCCGGGGCCTGGGCGGGCTGACCGTGATGTCCTGCGACAACATCCAGGAGAACGGCGTGGTGTCCCGCGCCGCGTTCCTCGGCTTCGCCGGGATGAAGGACCCCGAGCTGGCCCGGTGGATGGCACAGGAGGTCTCCTTCCCGAACTCGATGGTGGACCGGGTGACCCCGGCGACCGTGGACGCCGACCGGGCGTACCTGGAGCGGACCTTCGGCTACCGGGACCGTTGGCCGGTCACCGCCGAGCCGTTCCACCAGTGGGTGCTGGAGGACACCTTCGTCGCCGGCCGCCCACCGCTGGAGGACGTCGGCGTGGACATCGTCGGGGACGTCGAGCCGTACGAGCTGATGAAGCTGCGGTTGGCGAACGGCACCCACCAGGCGCTCTGCTACTTCGGTTTCCTGCTGGGGCACCGGTACGTGCACGAGGCCATCACCGACCCGGACGTCCAGGCGCTGCTGCTGCGGTACATCGACGAGGAGGCCGTACCGACGCTCAAGCCGATCGCCGGGGTCGACTTCCGGGCGTACGGCCGCACGGTGGTCGCGCGCTTCGGCAACCCGGAGATCCAGGATCCGTTGACCCGGATCTGCGCCGACACCTCGGACCGGATCCCGAAGTTCCTGCTGCCCGTGGTGACCGCGCAGCTCGCCGACGGCGGGCCGGTGGGCATCTGCGCCGCCGTCGTGGCGGCCTGGGCGCGGTACGCCGAGGGCACCGACGAGCAGGGCCAGCCGATCGACGTGGTGGATCCGCGTCGGGACAGCCTGATGGCCGCCGCGCGGCGCAACGGGGACGACCCGACCGCCTTCATCGCGGACCGGTCGCTCTTCGGCGCTCTCGCGGACTCCCCCCGGTTCGTCGAGGCCTACGTCGAGGCCCTGCGACTGATCCGGACCGGCGGCGTGCGCGCCGCCCTGCGGCAGATCGTGGCGACACCGTCCCGCTGAGCCGGGACCAGTCGGCACCGTCCCGCTGAGCCGGGACGTGTCAGACGCCGTACAGCCTTCCGGCCCGCCGCGCTGTCGCTGTCGCTTAT
>NZ_SISL01000780.1:0-1364 GCF_004307965.1 Verrucosispora sp. SN26_14.1
GCGACGTGCCCAGGGCTGGTACGCCCTCGCCCTGTCCCGCCGACTGGGCGGTGACGAGGCGGGTGCGGCCCGCGCGCTCCGTCGCGGGCTGGGTGTGCTCGACCGGCACCGGACGTCGCTCGGCGCCACCGAACTGCGGGCCAGCAGCGGGGCGTACGGGCAGGAACTGGCGGCCGAGGGTCTGGACATCGCGATCCGGGCCGGGGCGCCGGCGCAGGTCCTCGCCTGGGCCGAACGGTGGCGGGCCAACGCGCTGCGGATGCGGCCGGCGCTGCCACCCGACGATCCGGACCTGGTCGCGGCGCTCGCCGAACTCCGGCTCGTCAGCGGCCTCCTGGAGGACGCGGTCCTGGCCGGACGTCCGGTACGCGCCCTGCGCGGCCGGCAGACCCGACTCGAACAGCGGATCCGGGACCTCGCCCGGCGGGTACCCGGCGGAGTCGGGGTGACCGCCCCGCCCGGTGTCCGTCGGCTGGCCGACCGGCTCGGCACCCGGGTACTCGTCGAACTCGTGGCGCACGGCGACCGGCTCGGGGCGGTGCTGGTCCGCGACGGCCGGGCCAGCCTGCACGACCTCGGCTCGCTCGCCGAGGCGGCGAGACTGGCCCGATGGCACCGGTTCGGGCTGCGGCGACTGATCGTCGGCGGCGATCCCTCCGCCGCACGGGCCGGCGCCGCACACGCGGCGGCGGCACTCGACAGCCAACTCTTCGACCCGTTGCGGCGACACCTCGCCGACCGGCCCCTGGTGATCGTCCCGGTCGGGGTCCTGCACTCGGTGGGATGGGCCGGGTTGCCCACCTGCGCCGGCCGGGCCGTCACGGTCGCCCCCTCGGCGACGGTCTGGCTCGAGGCGGACCGGCGTACCACCTGGGCGGGTCCGCCCGTGCTGGCCAGCGGTCCGCGCCTGGCAGCCGGGCGGGCCGAGGTGCGACGGCTCGCCGAGGTGCTGCCGGGAGCCCGGTCGCTCGTCGGGCCGGACGCCACCGCCGGTGCGCTGACCGCCGCGCTGGACGGTGCCGGCATGGTGCACATCGCGGCGCACGGCACCTTCCGCGCCGACAATCCCCAGTTCTCCACTCTGGAGCTGGCCGACGGGCCGCTGTTCGCCTACGAGTGGGAGCGCGTCGCCCGGCCACCCGGCTGCGTGGTGCTCTCCGCCTGCGAATCGGGGCTGACCGACGTGCGTCCCGGCGACGAGATCATGGGTTTCGCCGCGGTGCTGCTGGCGCTGGGCACCCGATGCCTGGTCGCCACCGTCCTGCCGGTGCCCGCCGAACCCACCACCGCGCTCATGGTGGACCTGCACCGGCGGATGTGGGCGGGCGCCCGCCCGGCGTCGGCTCTCGCCGACGCCCAGCAGG
>NZ_SISL01000781.1:0-1356 GCF_004307965.1 Verrucosispora sp. SN26_14.1
ACGCTCGCCGGGTACGGTCCGGCCGGCCCGGCGGTGGTCGAGCGCTTCGCCGCCCGGCTGGGCCTGGCGGCGGCTCCGCTGCCCTGGCACACCCGCCGGCAACCCGTCCTCGACCTGGCCGCCGCGCTCGGTGGGCTGCTCGCCGCCGCCGGCAAGGTCGCGCTCGACGTCGGTCTGCTCGCCCAGACCGAGGTCGGTGAGGTGTCCGAGGGCGGTGCGGGACGCGGCGGCTCCTCGGCGATGCCGCACAAGCGCAACCCGGTCGACTCGATCCTGGTCGGCGCCGCCGCCCGACGGGGTCCCGGGCTGGTCGGCACCCTGTTCGCCGCTGCCGGGCAGGAACACGAGCGCGCCGCCGGTGGCTGGCACGCCGAGTGGGAGCCGCTGCTGGACCTGGTGCACCTTGCCGGCGGGGCCGCCGCCCGGACCGCCCGGATGCTGACCCACCTTCGGGTGGACCCGCAACGGATGCGGGCCAACCTGGACGCCACCGGCGGCCTGCCGATGGCCGAGGCCGTCGCTGCCCGACTCGCCCCGGCGCTGGGCCGCGCCGCCGCCCACGACCTGGTCCGCCGGGCCACCACCGGCCCACATTTTCGGGACGCCCTGCTCGCCGACGCACAGGTGCGGGCCCACCTGTCCGAGGCCGACCTCGACGCCGCCCTGGACCCGCGCGCCTGGCTCGGGTCCGCCGGCCACCTGGTCGACCGGGCGCTCGCATACGGAAGGTCCGGCTCGTGACCGACGTGCTGCACGCCACCGTGGACGGTCCGCCGGACGCGCCGGTGCTGGTGCTGGGCAGCTCGCTGGGGACCACCGGCGCCATGTGGCAGCCGCAGGTGGCGGCGCTCGCCACCCGGTTCCGGGTGCTCCGGTACGACCATCTCGGTCACGGCGCCTCACCCGCGCCCCCCGGGCCGTACACGATCGACCTGCTGGGCCGGAAGGTGCTCGGGCTGCTCGACGACCTGGACGTCGAGCGGGTCCACTACGCGGGGCTCTCCCTCGGCGGCATGGTCGGCATGTGGCTGGCCGCGTACGCGCCCGAGCGCATCGACCGCCTGGCCCTGCTCTGCACCTCGGCGGCGCTCGGCCCGGCCGACGGATGGCGGTCCCGCGCCGCGACCGTCCGCGCCGGTCTGCTGCACACGGTCACCGACGCGATCGTGTCCCGCTGGTTCACCCCCGCGTTCGCCGCCGCGCACCCCGACACCGTCGCCGACTACCAGGACATGCTGGCCCTCACCCCGCCCGCCGGGTACGCCGCCTGCTGCGAGGCGATCGCCGCCATGGATCTGCGTCCCGCCCTCGCGTCGGTACGCGCCCCCACGCTCGTGGTCGCCGCCGCCGACGACC
>NZ_SISL01000782.1:0-1346 GCF_004307965.1 Verrucosispora sp. SN26_14.1
TCTCCGGCGGCCAGCAGCAGCGGGTGGCGATCGCCCGTGCGCTGGCCGCCTCGCCCCGGCTCCTGGTCGCCGACGAACCCACCGGGCAACTGGACGCGGAGACCGGCCTGTCGGTGATGGCCCTGCTGCGTGGGGTGGTCGAGTCCGAGGGCGTCACCGCCCTGGTGTCCACCCACGATCCGGTGATGATGGCGTTGGCCGACCGGGTGCTCCGGATCCACGACGGGCAGCTTCACGACGAGGCGGCCGGACGGCCGGACGAGCCCGTGCCAGGCGCGGAGTGACGTGCCGATGCTGAGGCTGGTCAGCCGGCGTGCCCGCGCGCAGTGGCCGTTGCTGGCGGCTCTGATCGGGGTGGTCACGGTCGGTGCGACCCTGCTGGGCACCTGCACCCTGCTGAACACCCGCACCGCCGAGCGGGCGCTGGAGGTCGCCATGGGTCGCGCCGCTCCCGCCGACGTCGACGTGACCGTCTACACCGGCAGCGTCGAGGGTCCGGACGCGCGGTCCGTCGCCGCCGACACCCGCACCGTGCTGGCCGCCGCGCTCGCCCCGTTCCCGGTGACCACCACCGCGCGGGCCTCGACCGTGCTGCGGGCGCTACCGCCCGGGCTCGCTGCGGGCACCACCGTGCCGGCCCAGGCGTACCTGTCGGGGCTCGACGACCTGCCGACCCGAGCCGAGCTGATCGCCGGGGGCTGGCCGCGCGGGCGTGGTGACGCAGTGGTGCTGGAGTCCACCGCCCGGTTGCTCGGCCTCACCCCCGGCGACCGGGTACGCCTCGGCGCCGAGCTGGCCCACGATCCCGTCCCGGCCGTCGACGTGACCGTCGTCGGTGTGGTGCGCCCGATGCCGGGTCGCGGCTGGGACCGCGACCCGTTGGCCGCGGCAGGCGTCGCCACCGGCCACCAGGACGGCCGTTTCCGGCAGCCGGTCAACGCCTACGGACCGTTCCTCGTCGACCTCACCGACCTGCTCACCACCGGTGCCACCGTCGACCGGATGGAGGTCACGGCCCATCCGGACCTGTCCCAGGTCACCCGCCGCGACCTGGAGACGGTGGCCGGGGCCGTCCGTAACGCCGACAGTCTGTTGGCCGGGACCCTCGGCGAGCGCGTCCGGCTCGCTCGGGTCGCCTCCGACCTGCCGCTGACCCTGCGTACCGCCGACGAGCAACGGCACGCCACCGCCACCCTCGTGCTCGCCATCGCCGTTCTCGGCGGTGTCCTGACCGCGACGGCACTCGTCCTCGCCGGCCGGCTGACCGCCGGCATACGCGCCGACGAGACCGCCCTGCGGACCGCCCTCGGCACCAGCCGCCGTCAACTCGCCGCCACCGCGACACT
>NZ_SISL01000783.1:0-1346 GCF_004307965.1 Verrucosispora sp. SN26_14.1
TGACGCTGACCGGGTTGGCCGACGCCCACTCGCACGCGTTCCACCGGGCGCTGCGCGGGCGCACCCACGGCGGGCGCGGCGACTTCTGGAGCTGGCGCGACCAGATGTACGCGGTGACCGGTCGCCTGGACCCGGACACGTACCTGGCGCTGGCCCGCGCGGTGTACGCCGAGATGGCGCTGGCCGGGATCACCTGTGTGGGCGAGTTCCACTACCTGCACCACGGTCCGGGCGGCACCCCGTACGCGGACCCGAACGCGATGGGCGCGGCGCTGGTCGAGGCGGCGGCACAGGCCGGGATCCGGCTGACGCTGCTGGACACCTGCTATCTGACCGCCGGGGTGGACGGTGCGCCGTTGGTCGGGCCGCAGGAGCGCTTCGGCGACGGTGACGCGCAGCGGTGGGCGGAACGGGTCACCGCGTTCACCACGGACCGGGAGCGCGCCCGAGTCGGCGCGGCCGTGCACTCGGTCCGGGCCGTCCCGGCCGACCAGCTCGCCACCGTGGCCGGGTGGGCGCGACGACGTGACGCACCGCTGCACGTGCACCTGTCGGAGCAGCCCGCCGAGAACGACGCCTGCCGGGCGGTGCACGGGCTGACGCCGACCGGGTTGCTGGCCGAGCACGGTGTGCTGGGACCGGCCACCACGGCGGTGCACGCCACCCACCCCACCAGCGCCGACGTGACCCTGCTCGGGGAGAGCCGGACCGGGGTGTGTCTCTGCCCGACCACCGAACGCGACCTCGCCGACGGCCTCGGACCGGCCCGCCGGATGGCCGACGCGGGGATCCCGTTGAGCCTGGGCAGCGACAGTCACGCCGTGATCGACCCGTTCGAGGAGGCCCGCGCGATGGAACTCGACGAGCGGCTGCGGACCCGTCGGCGCGGCCACTTCGCCCCGGCCGAGCTGCTCACCGCCGCCACCGAGGCCGGGCACGCCGCGCTGGGCTGGACCGACGCCGGTCGGCTCGCCGTCGGTGACCGCGCCGACCTGGTGACGGTGCGGCTGGACAGCGTACGCACGGCCGGGGTGGTCCCGGCGGGTGTGTGGTTCGCGGCCGGCGCCGCCGACGTGACCCAGGTGGTGGTCGACGGCCGGGTGCTGGTCCGCGACGGCCGGCACGTCCGGGTCGACGTCCCCCGCGAGCTGGCCACGGCCATCGCCGAGGTGACCGGTGCCCAGTGAGCCGAAGGTGCGCGCGGGCAGCCTGCTGGTGGACAACATCGGCGAGCTGGTCACCAACGAGGCCGGCGCGGGCGAGGGCGGGCCGTTGGGCCTCCGTCGGCGGGCCGCCCTGCTGGTCGAGGCGGGCCGCGCGGCCGTACGCGGCGACGTTCTGGTGGC
>NZ_SISL01000784.1:0-1342 GCF_004307965.1 Verrucosispora sp. SN26_14.1
GCGCCGTTCCTGCCCGGTGACCCCGGTGGCGCGCCGGTGGACGGGCGGCCGGCGATCTCGGCGGCCCGGTACGGGTCGGCGGGCATCCTGCCGATCCCGTGGGTGTACCTGCGGATGATGGGTGCCGACGGGCTGGCCCGCGCCACCGGGGTGGCGGTGCTGGCGGCCAACTACGTGGCGGCGCGGCTGCGGGAGCACTTCCCGGTGCTGTACGCGGGCAACAAGGGCCTGGTGGCCCACGAGTGCATCCTGGACCTGCGGCCGTTGACGAAGACGACCGGTGTGAGTGTCGACGACGTGGCCAAGCGGTTGATCGACTACGGGTTCCACGCGCCGACGATGTCGTTCCCGGTGGCGGGGACGCTGATGGTGGAGCCGACCGAGAGCGAGGACCTGGCCGAGCTGGACCGGTTCTGCGACGCGATGATCGCCATCCGGGCGGAGATCGACGAGGTGGCGGCGGGACGCTGGCCGGCCGGGGACAACCCCCTGGCGAACGCGCCGCACACGGCGGCGATGGTGGCCGGTGACGAGTGGCCGCACGCGTACCCGAGGTCGGTGGCCGGCTACCCGGGCGGCGTGGACCGGGCGGGGAAGTACTGGCCGCCGGTGCGTCGGGTCGACGGCGGGTACGGCGACCGGAATCTGGTCTGCTCGTGTCCGTCGCCGCAGGCGTACGAGAGCTGACGGCAGCCGCGCCGGGGCGGTCGCTGCCGCCCCGGCGTCGCGTCGACCTGGTCGTGACGGCCCCCCTGGTGGGGACTAGCCTGGGTCGACGCGGGAAGAGTCGTGACGGATCGTGACCAGGTCAGGCGGCGAGGGCGTGTCGGGCGGGGCCGCGGTGCGGTGCGATGCTGCTGCCGTCGGGCAGCAGCTCGCCGGTGTCCTCGAAAACGATGACGCCGTTGCAGAGCAGGCTCCAGCCCTGTTCACGGAAGCAGGCGATGACCTTGGCAGCTTCCCGGTCGGTGGCTTCGGCGGAGGGACAGGTGGGTTGGTGCTGGCACATCGGGTTCTCCGGACTGTGGGGGCACTGTGTCATGGTTCACATGACCAGTGACGCACAGTACCAAGCAAACGCATGGTGCATCGAGCGGAAGTGTGCGTGGTCCGTGGGAAATCCGCTGAACGGATGAGCCACCACCAACCAGACGTCGTGGAAGCGCTCCCACGGACGGTGGTCGATCCGTCACCGTACGACCCCCCGGCCGCGCCCCCACCCTGCCGGGGCCGCCGCGTCGAACGCGCCCGCTGGCAGTGGCACCCCACCGACGGCGGCGACCCCGCCACCGCCGTCGAGAACTTCCTCGCCGCCCACGGCCTGCCCCGACACGACCTGGCC
>NZ_SISL01000785.1:0-1335 GCF_004307965.1 Verrucosispora sp. SN26_14.1
CACCCGGCGTCAGCGCGAACGTGCCGGCGACCACGGCCGCGACCAGGCCGGCGGCACCTGCGGAGGCGAATCCCGCCCGCCGGCGACGTTCGGCCTTGCGGCCGGCCGTGACGATCTGGTCGACGGAACGCGACATGGGCGGCTCGTCCACGGTCACCGCCGCCACGATCTCATGCAATTGCGACATGCCATTCCTTGTCCTCGATGTTGTTGAGCCGGTCGGCTCCGAGTAGTTCGCGGAGCTTTGCGAGACCGCGCGACGTCTGGCTCTTCGCCGTGCCGACGGTGCAACCCAGGACCTGGGCCGTCTCCTCCAGGCTGAGTCCGAGGTAGTGACGCAGCACCACGGCGGCCCGTTGGCCGGTGGGTACGGCGTTCAGCGCCGTGCGCAGCCGTAGCCGCTCGTCGGTGGCGCCGTTCGGGTCGTCCACCGCAACGTCCGGAATGCCGTAGCCGGCCGACCGCTCCCGCCCCTGACGCCAGGGCCTGCGCGTCTCGTCGACGGCGGCCCGGTACACCATGGTCTTGGCGTACAGGTCCGGGCGCTCCACCTTGCGCCAGCGCGGGTACAGCTTGATCAGTGTGTTGGCCACCGCGTCATCCGCCGCGTGCCAGTCCCCGCAGGTCACATAGGCCAGCTTGCGCAGTGACGCCATCTCGGACGTCACGAACTCCCGGAACGCTTGCTCGTCTGCGGCCTTCAAATCGACATTCCTCCTCTGTCCGGAGGTGGGACGGTGGTGGCGGGAGCAGAAGTTGCTCGGCGAACGGAAGTACTTGCCCGATCACTGTCGGTGGCGACGGTGGCTGCCGGTGCGGGTGCTTCGATCGGGGGCGGGCGGGGCGCCACGAGGCGGTCGGCGGTGCGGCTAGGCTGGCTCATTGTGCTCGTACTCGTGGTGGACAGCTCGACGCCGGCGGTGACGGCGGCCCTGGTCGAGGTCACCGCGACGGCGGTGACGACCCGTGCGCACCGGTGCACCGTCGACGCCCGCGCGCACGGCGAGTTGCTCGCGCCTCAGGTCGACGCGGTGCTGACCGACGTCGGCGCCCGCCCGGCCGACCTCGACGCGATCGTCGCCGGGCTCGGCCCGGGGCCGTTCACCGGGCTGCGGGTCGGGCTGGTCACCGCCGCCACGATGGGTCAGGTGCTCGACATACCGACGTACGGTGTCTGCTCCCTGGACGCCATCGGATACCCGGCGGCGAACGGCGAGCCGGTGTTGGCCGCCGGTGACGCGCGGCGTCGGGAGATCTACTGGGCCGTCTACGACGGCGCCGGGCAGCGGCTCGTCGGGCCGGAGGTCGGTGCCCCGGCGGTCGCCGCCGAGCGGG
>NZ_SISL01000786.1:0-1321 GCF_004307965.1 Verrucosispora sp. SN26_14.1
GGTCGGACCGGGCCGTGCCGATGGCCGCCGGCCCAGCCGGGCAGGTCGCTGCGGCAGCCGCCGGTGACCGGCTCCGGGACCACGGCCTCGCCCGTACGCTGACGCGGCACCACGGGGTCGACGGGGCGCGGGCGCACCGGAGCGGAGTCCTCCTCGGGACGCTCGGCCGACCGTCCCGGCGCGGCTTCGCCCGGGTGGGCCAGACCGATGAGCCGGCGGTGGTGTTTGGCGGGGAACGGCTGCTCGTGCGACCCCGGTCGGCAAGGCTCTCCCTGGGCGCAGCCGTGCTCAGCCTCCCCGTGCGCCATCGGTGTCTCCTCACGCTCGCCCTCACCCGCCGGTGCCCACCCGACGTGCCTCGTTACCGTACTGGCCGGCTCCGACGGTCCGTGCAGCGCGTACCGGGTGGGTGCTCCCGGGACTGCCGACGCCTGCCGGCGAGGTCCAGCTCAGGACATGTCAGGCTAGGCGGGTGAGCGAGTCGGTCGGGACGGACCTGTCGGCCACGCTGCGCCGGATCGAGCGGGCAGCCGGTGCGCTGGCCACGGCGAGTGTGGCGCGGATGGACGACACCCTGCCCTGGTTCCGGGACCTGCCCGCCGACCAGCGGTCCTGGGTGATGGTGGTGGCGCAGGCCGGCGCGCGGTCCCTGGTGCAGTGGCTGCGCTCCGACGGCGGCCCCCACGAGGGCACCCAGGAGGTCTCCGACGAGGTGTTCGCCACCGCGCCGCAGGCGCTGGCCCGGTCGATCACCCTCCAGCAGACCGTCGCCCTGATCAAGGTCACCATCGACGTGGTCGAGGAGCAGGTCGACGACCTGGCCGCGCCGGGCGAGGCGGCGCAGTTGCGCGAGGCGGTGCTGCGCTACTCCCGGGAGATCGCCTTCGCCGCGGCCCGGGTGTACGCCCGGGCGGCCGAGTCGCGCGGTTCCTGGGACGCCCGCCTCCAGGCTCTGCTGGTCGACGCGCTGCTGCGAGGTGACTCGCCGGACGTGCTGGCCAGCCGGGCCGCCGCGCTCGGCTGGACGGACGCGCCGCCGGTCGCGGTGGCGGTCGGCCCCTCCCCCGGCGGTGAGGTCGCCGCCGTGCTGCACACGGTCTACCGGCAGGCCCGGCGGGTCGGGGTCGAGGTGATCGGCGGGGTGCACGGGGACCGCCTGGTGATCGTGCTCGGCGGGGCGGCGGATCCGGTGGCGGCCACCGCCGAACTGTTGTCCGCCTTCGGTGACGGTCCGGTGGTCGTCGGCCCCTCGGTACCGAGCCTGGACGAGGCCACCGAGTCGGCCCGGGCCGCGTTGGCCGGGTACCGGGCGGCTCCGGCG
>NZ_SISL01000787.1:0-1299 GCF_004307965.1 Verrucosispora sp. SN26_14.1
CAGGGGTGGGTCCGGCGGGCAGCCGGGCGGCCGCCGTCGGGCTGCTCGTCGCGGCGACCGTCACGCTGGTGCTGGGTCCGCCCGGTCCGCCGTCCGGCCTGGGCCTCGCGGCGGTCGTCGCCGCCGTGGTCATCCTGGTTCTCGCCTGGTACGCCGGACGCACCGCCGACCGACCCGGCGCCCGCTCGGCGGCGGCCTTCCGGGCGGTCATGCTGGTCGCCCTGATCGATGTCGTCCTGCTGGTCACGAGCGGTCGACTGGTCTGACCACGTCCCCCGGCAGGTGGCAGCACCGGGTCGCCGTGCGGGCCACGATCAGCTCCAACTACGCTGGGAAGCGGTCTGTGCGGGGGCATGGCCAGCGGTTCCGGCGACGGCGCCGGGTGTGATCGTGACGAGGAGGACCGACGTGACGCGCTCGATCAGGGGTTCCCGGCGGGCTGCCGTACTGCTGCCCGGGATCGCGGCGGCAGCCGGGATGCTGCTGCTGTCGGGATGCGGCACCGGTCAGATCTCCGAGACGGCGAACAAGGTCCCGTCGATCCAGGGCGTCGACCTCCAGGCCGAGGACGGCCGGTACGGCGTCCGCAGCGTGCTGATCTCGTATCCCGGTGTCGAGGGCTACCAGGCCGGCGACGACGCGATCCTGAACGCGCTCTTCTACAACGACTCGCCCGACCCGGTCACCGTGACCGTCACCTCGTCGGACGCCCGCGAGGTCGTGCTCACCACGGTCCAGGCCGCGACCAGCCCCTCGCCCAGCGCCTCGCCCTCGCCGACCGGCTCCCCGTCGCCGGACCCGTCCCCGGAGGGCACCCCCTCCCCGGGCAGTTCCCCGTCGCCGGACGAGACGCCCTCCCCCGACGAGACGCCCTCCCCGGAAGAGACCGAGTCGTCGGCCGGCGGCCCGGCCCGGATCGAGATCCCGCCGCTGAGCTACGTGCAGCTCAACACCGAGGGCGAGCAGGTGCTCCAGCTCCTCGGGCTCAACTCGGCACTGCTCGCCGGTCAGAACGTCACGATCAGCTTCGACTTCGGCGACGGCAACACGATCACCAGCCCGGCCCCGGTGGCCGTGCCGCTCAGCCCGGCTCCGCCGCCGTCGCCGATCATCGAGCGGCACACCGAGTTCGAGGGCGAAGGCGGGCACTGACCCGTCCTGCCGGAATGTCCGACGGCACCGTCGGCGTGGTGAACCCATGCCGGCGGTGCCGTCGTCGTACCGGGGGGTTAGCGTCGCTCGGGTGAGCATCTCCCGATCGACCCCGGCCCGGGGAGCGGGTGGCGGGCGCGGCAGGGC
>NZ_SISL01000788.1:0-1287 GCF_004307965.1 Verrucosispora sp. SN26_14.1
GCCGCCGCAACGGCGGCGGCAGCACGTCCAGGACGGTCACCCCACCGACGACGTGGTGGCGGCCCGGGTCGCGCAGCAACGCCCGGTCGCCGACGAGCAGCGGCACCGGACGCCCCAACCGCAACCGGACGGTGTCGCCGCCCAGCGGACGCACCCGCACCGGCACGGCCGCCGCACCCACGTGCAGGGTCAGCGTGGCCGGCAGCTCGGCCACCGGGTCGCCGGCCAGCCGCACGTCGACCAGGTCGGTGGACCGGAACCGACCCGGGGTGAGCAACGCGTCGCCGCGCGCGACCCGGTCCCGGGACACCCCGCGCAGGTTGACCGCCACCCGGGCCACCGGGTCGACGGCGTCGCGGGCCTCGCCCAGGCGGTGCAGGCCCCGTACCCGCACCAGGTCACCGGTGCCGGCCAGTTCCAGCTCGTCACCGACCCGCAACCGGCCCACGCCGAGGGTGCCGGTGACCACCGTGCCGCTGCCGCGCACCGTGAAATGACGGTCGACCCAGAGCCGCACCGGCGCCGCGTGGTCGGCGGACGGCACGCGGGCAGCCAACCGGTCCAGGGCGGCACGCAGCTCGGGCAGGCCGACACCGGTGACCCCGCTGACCACCACCGACTCCACCGCGCCCAGGGTGGTGGAGGCCAGCTCGGCCCGGGCGCGCGCCAGCGCCGGACCCGGATCGGCCAGGTCCGCGCGGGTCACCACGAGCAGGCCGTACGCGACGCCGAGCGCGTCCAGGGCGGCCAGGTGCTCGGCGGACTGGGGCATCCAACCCTCGTCGGCGGCGACGACCATCACGGCGGCGGGCACCGGGCCCACCCCGGCCAGCATGTTCGGCACGAACCGTTCGTGCCCGGGTACGTCCACGAAGGCGACGACGGCCCCGGACGGCAACGTGGTCCAGGCGAAGCCCAGGTCGATGGTCATGCCCCGACGGCGTTCCTCCGCCCACCGGTCCGGTTCCATCCCGGTCAGCGCCCGCACCAGCGTCGACTTGCCGTGGTCGACGTGCCCGGCGGTGGCCACCACCAGCATGGTCAGTCGCCGTCCGGGACGGCGAGCACGGCGGCGCGGACGGTCGGGTCGGCGTGCTCCGGCACGCACCGCAGGTCCAACAGCAGCCGGCCCCGCGCCACCCGGCCGAGCACCGGCGGCTCACCGGTGCGCAGCGGTGCGGCGTAGCGCTCCGGCAGGCTCAACGCCCACGAGTCCAGCTCCACGCCGGGAGCACCGCCACCGCCCACCACCGCCGCCGACGGCACCACGTCGGCCTTACGCTGTCT
>NZ_SISL01000789.1:0-1276 GCF_004307965.1 Verrucosispora sp. SN26_14.1
CCGTCGGCGCGGTGCCCGGCGGGGCCGCCCGCCCCGGGCAGCAGCAGATGGCCACGGCGATCGAGGAGTGCGTCGCCTCCGGCGACCACCTGCTGGTGCAGGCCGGCACCGGGACCGGCAAGTCCCTGGCCTACCTGGCGCCCGCCCTGACCGTCGACGGGCCGGTGGTGGTCTCCACCGCGACCCTGGCGTTGCAGTCCCAACTGGTCGAGCACGACCTGCCGCGACTGGCCGACGCGGTGGAGCCGGTGCTCGGTCGCCGGCCGACCTTCGCCGTGCTCAAGGGCCGCCACCACTACCTCTGCCTGGCCCGGTTGGAGAACTCCAACGAGGACGAGCCGGAGGACACCCTCTTCGACGCCCCCACCGAGCGCCCCGGCGGTGGCGCCAAGTGGCTGGGCGAGGCCGGTCGGCTCGGCAAGCAGATCCAGCGCCTGCGGGACTGGGCCATGGAGACCGACACCGGTGACCGGGACGAACTCGACCCCGGCGTCGACGACCAGTCCTGGCGGCTGGTGTCCATGCCGGCCCGGGAGTGTGTCGGCGCGAGCCGCTGCCCGTACGGCGCGGAGTGCTTCGCGGAGGCGTCCCGGGCCCGCGCCCGCGAGGCCGACATCGTGGTGACCAACCACAGCCTGCTCGCCGTCGACATGCTCGCCGGACGGCACATCGTCCCGCCGCACAAGCTGCTGGTGGTGGACGAGGCGCACGAGCTGGCCGACCGGGTCTCCTCCGCGGCCCAGGCCGAGCTGACCCCGGAGCTGATCGACCGTTCCGCCCGGCGGGCCCGTCCGTTGCTGCGGCCGGAGACCGCCGAGGCGCTGACCGCGTCCGGTGACGCCCTCGCGGTCGGGCTGGCCGAGGCACCGGCCGGACGGATCACCGACGGCCTGCCCGACCCGCTGCGGAATGCCTGCACGCTGCTCGACGCGGCGACCCGCGCGGCGCTGGACGGCATCGGCGACATCAAGGCCGACGACCCCGACCCGGTACGCAAACAGCAGGCCAAGTCCGTGCTGGACGAACTCTCCACCACCGCCCAGCGGCTGCTGGACGAGGCGGAGCACGACGTGGCGTGGGTGGAGCGCAACGACAACACCGGGCGGCGGGCCCTCGTCGTCGCGCCCCTCTCGGTCGCCGGCACGCTCGCCACCCACCTCTACGACGAGCGGACCGTGGTGGCCACCTCGGCGACCCTGGCCCTGGGTGGGCGATTCGACACCGTGGCCCGTGCCCTGGGTCTGGACGCGCCGCCGCCCACCCCGCCGACGCCGGC
>NZ_SISL01000079.1:0-17879 GCF_004307965.1 Verrucosispora sp. SN26_14.1
GCGCCGAGGACGCCTCCGACGTGGCGGCGCCCGCCGCCGACCTGGCCCGGCGAGACAAGATCGACTCGACCCGCAAGGCCGACCCGCTCGCCCAGGCCCCCGACGCCGTGGTGCTGGACACCACCGAGTTGGGCATCGACGAGGTCGTGGCGAAGCTGCGGGCGCTGCTCGCCGAGCGGAACGTGGCGTGACCGGGCGCGACAACCTGCCGGGTCTGCCGGCGATCGGACCATCCGGCGCGGTGGCGCGGGCGTTGCCCGCCACCGGCCAACGAAACGAGGCGTGGGCGTGACTGACAACGACGGTTGGGTGGAGCTGCGGGAACCGGACCTCGACATCGAGGAGCCGGCCGGTCCGCAGCCGGTGGTGGCCGTGGTCGGCCGCCCCAACGTCGGCAAGTCCACTCTGGTCAACCGGATCATCGGGCGTCGCCAGGCGGTCGTCGAGGACGTGCCCGGCGTGACCCGGGACCGGGTCCCGTACGACGCGCAGTGGTCCGGTCGGACCTTCACCGTGGTGGACACCGGCGGCTGGGAACCGGACGCGAAGGACCGGGCGGCGGCCATCGCCGCGCAGGCCGAGACGGCCGTGTTCACCGCCGACGTGGTGATCTTCGTGGTCGACGCGACGGTGGGCTCCACCGACGTCGACGAGGCGGCGGTCAAGATGCTGCGCCGCAGTGCCAAGCCGGTCATCCTGGTGGCCAACAAGGCCGACAACACCAACATCGAGCTGGAGGCCACCTCTCTGTGGTCGCTCGGCCTCGGCGAGCCGCACCCGATCTCGGCCCTGCACGGTCGAGGCTCCGGTGACCTGCTCGACAAGATCCTGGAGGCGCTGCCCGAGGCGCCGAAGATCGTGGAGAACCGCCCGCGCGGCCCGCGCCGGGTCGCGCTGGTCGGTCGGCCCAACGTCGGCAAGTCCAGCCTGCTGAACCGCTTCTCCGGCGAGGAACGCGCCGTGGTCGACGCGGTCGCCGGCACCACCGTCGACCCGGTCGACAGCCTGGTCACCATCGGCGGCGACACCTGGCACCTGGTGGACACCGCCGGCCTGCGCAAGCGGGTCGGCAAGGCCAGCGGCACCGAGTACTACGCCAGCCTGCGGACCGCCTCGGCGATCGAGGCGGCCGAGGTGGCGGTGGTGCTGCTCGACTCCAGTGAGCCGATCAGCGAGCAGGACCAGCGCATCCTGACCATGGTCACCGAGGCCGGGCGGGCACTCGTCATCGCCTTCAACAAGTGGGACCTGGTCGACGCCGACCGTCGGTACTACCTGGACAAGGAGATCGACCGGGAACTGCGCCGCATCCCGTGGGCGATCCGGCTGAACCTGTCGGCACAGACCGGACGGGCCGTCGACAAGCTCGCCGCCTCCCTGCACCGGGCCCTGGCGAGCTGGGAGACCCGGATCCCGACCGCGCAGCTCAACGCGTGGCTCACCGCCCTGGTGCAGGCCACCCCGCACCCGGTACGCGGGGGACGGGCCCCCCGCATCCTGTTCGCCACCCAGGCCGGGGTCGCCCCGCCGCGCTTCGTGCTCTTCACCACCGGCCCGCTGGACGCCGGCTACCAGCGCTTCGTGGAACGCAAGCTCCGCGAGGAGTTCGGCTTCGAGGGCAGCCCCATCGAGATCTCGGTACGCCCCCGCAAGAAGCTCGGCCCCGGCGGCCGAGGCAAGGCCCACGGCTGACCCACACCCCACCCTCCTAGGACGCTCTAGGGGTGGTGGGGGTGGTCACGATCGTGGGGAGGGGGCTGTGCGGCGCAGAGGAGAAGCTGCGCTAAGCTGAACCGGCTGTCGCGGGCAGGACGACGCGAAAGCATCGGGACGTGGCGCAGTTTGGTAGCGCACTTGACTGGGGGTCAAGGGGTCGTCGGTTCGAATCCGGCCGTCCCGACGCAGGTCAGAGGGCTGATCCGGAAATCGGGTCGGCCCTTCCGGCGTTCTGGGGACCACGCCGGTCAAGTGGGTCACCCGGCAGCGCTCCTTGACCGCTCGTCAAAGCGCTGAGCGTTGGCACGTCACCACTCTTGCCTCCGACCCGTCTGTCGCACCCGTCAGTGCCACGCGCGCAGGTCGTTGATCTGGCCGCCGTCTAACGTGGGCGGTGCGAGCTTCCTCTGCCCTGCGGCGGAGTTCAGCGCAGCGCGAGGAGCCGCATTCCGGTACGGATCAGGACGACCGTGCCGCCGGCAGCCATGACCATGCCGATGCCGGGCATCAGTTGACCCCAGGCGCCGGTGCTGGCGCTGAGACTGATGAGGCGGGCAGCCTGCCAGCCGACGATGAGGGCCACGGTCACCCCGGGGATCAGGCTGTGCGCTATGGCCACCTTGCGGTACGGCAACAGGGCGCCGGCGATGGCGAGGAATCCCACGCTCAGCGTCCACAGACCTGGACCTGCCGCGCCGTTGATCGAACCGAACGGCGTGATGACCCAGGGCAGCACCGAGCCGACGAGCACGAGCAGGCCACCGACGAGCATGCCGAGGCTGCCGGCGTGGAGGATGCGGCGGCGGACCGGAGCGGCGGGGGATGCGGTGTCTGCCATCACCGGATGGTAGGTGCTCAGTGTTCGTTCACCGAGCGGCTGATCGGTGAACGGCCGGAGCGCGTCGGTGGACGGTCCGCCGGGCAGCACGAACAGGAGCAAACCGGACGGCGATCGATGCTCACGCGTACCGTTCGACCGCTCGTCGCCTGTCAGGGACCGCTCACCGCCCCGAGGGCCCACCCCGCAGATCACCTATTGCCCGACGCGCGCGGGTCGCGTTCGCTTTCCCAAACCTGAGGGTGTGATCGACCGCACATCCCGTGGCTGGGATTGCTACCGGGGTGTGGATCGGGCCGCGGCACCACCACCGCGACCTCGCGGTCGGCGTGCCGCAGCCACTCGCTGGAGCCGGTTCCGTACCGACTAGGAGGGCACCACACATGACCGAGGTAACCCCAGACCAGACGGGTGGTGGCGGTGAGCCACCACCGTCGCCACCTCCGGCATCGCCGGACAACGGCTGGCGCAGAGAATATTGGAGCCGGAACCTCCGGCTCATGGTCATCCTGTTGGCCATCTGGTTCATCGTCTCGTTCGGGTTCGGCGTTCTGCTGGTCGAACCGTTGAACGAGATCGTCATCGCCGGCTTCCCGCTCGGCTTCTGGTTCGCCCAACAAGGATCGATCTATGTCTTCGTGGTCCTGATCTTCGTGTACGCGAAGATGATGGACCGTCTCGACCGCCAGTTCGGTGTCGACGAGCAGGAGACCGAGGGGGCGGCGTCGTGAGCCAGATCCAACTCTGGACCCTCATCTTCATCGGCGCCTCGTTCGCCGTGTACCTCTACATCGCCTGGCGCAGCCGGGTGAAGGAGACCGCCGGCTTCTATGTGGCCGGTCAGGGGATCCCCACCATCGCCAACGGTGCCGCTGTCGCGGCCGACTGGATGTCCGCGGCCTCGTTCATCTCGATGGCCGGCCTGATCGCCTTCCTCGGCTCGGACGGTTCCATCTATCTGATGGGCTGGACCGGCGGTTATGTGCTGCTGGCCCTGCTGATTGCGCCCTACCTGCGCAAGTGGGGCAAGTTCACCGTGCCCGAGTTCGTCGGTGACCGCTACTCGGAGCTGGTCCGCACCGTCGCCGCCGTGGCCGCCATCATCATCTCGTTCACCTATGTGGTCGGGCAGATGCGCGGTGGCGGCATCGTGTTCAGCCGATTCCTCGGCCTCGACGTCACCGGTGGTGTCATCGTCGCCGCTGTGATCATCGGCCTGTACGCGGTGCTCGGCGGCATGAAGGGCATCACCTGGACCCAGGTGGCCCAGTACTCGGTGCTGATCGTCGCCTATCTGATCCCTGCGGTGGCGGTGGCCCAGCAGATGACCGGCATCCCGATCCCGCAGGTGTCCTTCGGGCAGATCCTCGACGAGCTCAACGCGATCAGCCTGGAGCTGGGGATGGCCCAGTTCACCGACGCGTTCGCGGCGCGGCCGCAGATCGACGTGTTCCTGGTGACCATGTCGCTGATGATCGGCACCGCCGGCCTGCCGCACGTGATCGTTCGCTTCTACACCACGAAGAGCGTGCGCGGAGCCCGCTACTCGGCGTTCTGGGCACTGCTGTTCATCGCCCTGCTCTACACCACGGCTCCGGCCGTCGGCGCGTTCACCAAGTTGAACCTGTTGCAGGGCGTCAACGGCGTGTCGGCCGACGCGTTGCCCGCCTGGGTGGACAACTGGGCGGCGACCGGCCTGGTCACCGTCGGGGATGGCGTGACGACGATCGGATCGGTCAGCAACAATCCCGCCTCCGGCGCGGACCTGATCGTCAACAACGACATCCTGGTGTTGGCCAGCCCGGAGATCGCCGGCCTGCCGGCCCCGATCGTGGGTCTGGTCGCCGCTGGTGGCCTGGCCGCCGCGATGTCCACCGCTGCCGGACTGCTGCTGGTCATCTCCTCGTCGTTCTCGCACGACCTCTACTTCCGCCGGGTCAAGCGGGACTCGACCGACAAGCAGCGGCTGCTGGCCGGTCGGATCGCGATGGGTCTGGCGGTGCTGATCTCGATCTACGCCGGAATCAACCCGCCTGCCTTCGTGGCCCAGGTGGTGGCGTTCGCGTTCGGCCTGGCGGCGGCGAGCTTCTTCCCGGTCATCGTGCTCGGCATCTTCTGGAAGAGATGCAACTCGGCGGGTGCGGCAGCCGGCATGATCACCGGCATGGTGTTCACCGCCACCTACATGATCTATACGTTGCCGGTGTTCGGCACCGCGGCCAACCCGCACATCCTCGACATCAGCCCGGAGGGCATCGGCACCATCGGTGCCATCGTCAACTTCATCGTGACGATCGTGGTGTCGAAGATGACGGCGCCGCCACGGGACGAGATCGCGGAGATGGTGGAGAACATCCGCTACCCGTCCGAGCGTCGCCCCGTGGCTGCCGGCAACGTCACCGGAACGCCCTGACCCGAATCATCCACATCGGCACCCCACCGGTCGCCGGCCCCACACAGGTGGGGGCCGGCGACCGGTGAGCATCCACGAACGATCGGCGCACTCGACCTCAGCCGCCCGGTCCACGGCCCGGGTCAGCGATCGAGTTGGAGCCGGGCCCAGGCGGTGATGGTCAGTGCGGCGAAGATTGCCGGTACGACCGTGACCAGGGCGAGTTGTGCGGGGCTCACGGCGTCGGGTCGTAGCGCCCACAGGGCGGGTGCGGCGATGGGGAACCATGCTCCGGTACCGGCGATGGCGGTGACCTGTGCGGTGACGATCAGCCCGATGGTGGTGGCGATGCCGGGCAGCAGTCCTCGTCCGAGTGTCGCCGCCCACGCGGCCGGGGTGGCGACGAGGGCCGACGAGACGGTGAGCACGAGTTGTCGCCCGAGAGCCGCGCTGACGTCGGTGTTCCAGGCGCCCAGGCCGAGAAGCGTCCCGGTCAGCGCGATCGCGGCGGTCAACGCGATGGCCACCAGTGCCGTCCAGAACAGGTGCGACAGCAGCTTGGCCGCGACGAGGACCGGTCGGGAGACGGGCTGGGCGAACAGGCCGGTGACGGTGGCGTCGCTGAATTCGCGGCCGACGAGCCAGCTCAGGGCGACGCCGAAGGCGAGCAGACCGCCGGCGGCGGTGATCTGCGCGGCGACGCCGGTCAGCAGGGCCCATCCGGTGGCGTCGGCCAGTGGACCGAGCTGCGCGATGACCTGGTCGTTTCCGCTGCGGGCCGCGTGGATGAGCGCGCTGGTCAGGATGGTGATGCCGGCGACGAGCAGGACGGTGGTGGTGCGGATGACCCTTGAGGCCGCCAGTTTGTGGAGTTCGACGTCGAGTGCGGCGGTGAGGGCGGGAGTCATCGCGGGTGGTCCTGTTCGTGCTGGTAGACGAGGGCGAAGAAGGTGCGTTCCAGGTCGGCGGTGTCGGGTTCGAGGGTGCCGATGAGCCGCCCGCGGTTGACGACGGAGATGCGGTTCGCGATGCGGGCCACCTCGTCGAGGTGGTGGCTGGAGACCAGGATCCCGGCACCGGCTTCGGCCCGTCGGGACAGGACGGTGCGCAGCCGGATCACGCCGGCCGGGTCGAGGGCGTTGGTGGGTTCGTCGAGGACGATCAGGTGAGGGTGGTGCTGTGTCGCGGCGGCGAGACCGAGGCGCTGCCGGTTGCCCTGCGACAGCCGTCGGGTGGTGATGGTGGCGTACCGGGTCAGGTCGAGTTCGGTCATGGCGTGTTCGGCCAGGCCGGCGGCTTCTGCGGCGGGTCGGCGGCGGAGGCGTGCGGCGAGCCGCAGGTTGGTCCGGACGTCGAGTTCGGGGTAGGCGAAGGGGTGTTCGACGAGATGGCCGACCCGGGCCCAGTCGTCGGCGGTGAGCTGGGTCAGGTGACGGCCGTTGATCTGGCAGGTGCCGGTGGTGGGGTGCAGCATGCCGAGGATCAGACGCATGAGGGTCGTCTTGCCGGCGCCGTTGAGACCGACGAGGGCGTGGATCTCGCCGGGGTGCACGGTGAGGTCGATGCCGAACACGCCCGCGCCGTCGCCGAAGTCGTGGGCCAGGGCGGTGGTCGTGAGTCGTTCAGTCATGGCGGGTGCCCTCGACGGTGTCCAGGGCGACGCTGATGGCGTCGGTGAGGCTGGTGGGCGGCGTAGCCGTCGCCCATTCCAGGAGGGCGCAGGTCAGTGCCGCGAGAGCGACGGCGGCGGCGACCCGGGCGGGTAACGTCGGGACGCCGTCGGTGATGAGTCGGTCGGCGATGGCCGTCTCGGTGGCCGCAGTGGTGCGTGTCATGCCGGCGCGCAGGGTCGGGGAGTGGGCCACGATCCGGACGCGGCGTCGTGTGGTCTCGTCCGCCAGGTCGTCCAGGCGCGTCAGCGCTGCGCGCAGACCGCGCGTGACCCGGTGCAGCGGTGGCAGTGTGTCCGGTTGCCCGGCCACTGCCTCGGCGATCAGGGGGTCGTACGGGTCGTCGAGGACGACCATCTCCTTGCTGGTGAAGTAGCGGAAGAACGTCATCTCCGAGACCCGGGCGCGGGCGGCGATCTGGGCGACGGTGGTGCCCTCGAATCCCTGTAGTTCGAACAGGTCCAGGGCGTGGCTGACCAGGCGGTGACGGGTGTCGGCCCGTTTGCCGTGCAGGGGTGGTTGCCTCACCCGTCGAATGTTAGTCACTAACATTCCGCGAGTCCAGGCATCCGAACCGCAACGGCGGGTGGAGTGATCATGGCGGCGCGGGGAAGCCGGGGAGGGCGTGTCTGTCGGCGATCGGCCCCGACAGGCATCACGCGTGACGGAGGCCCGGTTCATGGCGGAAGTGCATCGAGACCCTCCTTCGCCCCGGTATGGCAGGTTCCGGCGATGGGTGTCGTTGGAGACCACGAGTGGGGCGCTGCTCCTCGTGGCGGCCGTCGCGGCGCTGGTGGTGGCGAACTCGCCGTGGCGCGGGGCCTACGCCAGCCTCTCCGCAGCGAGGATCGGGCCGTCCGACCTGCATCTGGATCTGTCCGTGTCGGCGTGGGCGGCCGACGGGCTGCTCGCGATCTTCTTCTTCGTGGTGGGTGTGGAGCTCAAGCAGGAGATCGTCGCCGGGAGTCTGCGCCGGCTCGGCGAGGCGGCGGTGCCGGTGCTCGCTGCGGTCGGCGGGATGCTGGCTCCGGCCGTGGTCTTCGTGGTGGTGGTCGTGGCGCGGGGCGACCCGGCGGCGTTACGCGGCTGGGCGATTCCGACCGCCACGGACATCGCGTTCGCGTTGGCCGTCCTGGCGATCTTCGGTCGGGGTCTACCCGTCGCGCTCCGCACGTTCCTGCTGACCCTGGCGGTGGTCGACGACCTGTTGGCGATCATCGTGATCGCCGTGTTCTACAGCGGCGATCTCGACGGGCTCGCTCTCGTGCTCTCGTTCGCCGCGGTGGCACTGTTCGCGGTGGTTGCCCGGTCGAGACGACCGAGCTGGTGGCTGTTGCTGCCGGCGGCGGCGCTGGCGTGGGGTTTCATGCACGCGTCGGGGGTGCACGCGACCATTGCCGGGGTGCTGCTCGGGCTCTGCGTGACGGTCCGGCCGGTCTTCGGCGAGCCCGAGGGTCGGGCCCACCGGTTCGAGCAGGCCGTGCGTCCCGTCTCGTCCGGCTTCGCGTTGCCGGTGTTCGCGTTCTTCGCCGCAGGCGTCACGCTCGTCGACGGCGAGGGCATCGGGGTCCTGTTCGCCCAGCCGGTGCTCCTGGCGATCGTGCTCGCCCTGGTGGTCGGCAAACTCCTCGGCGTGCTCGGGGTCACGGCGTTGGTCACGCGGTTCACCGGTCTGCGGTTGCCGGATGCGATCGGGGTACGTGACCTGTTGCCGATCGGGTTCCTCACCGGCATCGGGTTCACCGTCTCGTTGCTCATCTCGGAGCTGTCGTTCCCCGATGCCGTGCACACCGACGGTGCGACGGTCGGCGTGCTGGCCGGTACGCTGCTCGCCGCCTTCCTCGCCGCGCTCACCCTGCGGTGGGACGCCCGTAGGGCGCGGGAGCGGGACATGAACAGGGACGGTGTCGTCGACAGCGACACCCGTCCGATCCGCGATCCCGCCGAGGAGGAACCCGGCCCGGGGTTCGGGAGCCGATGAGCACAGCGCCGGCCCCGCACGCACGGACCCGCCGCGGGTCGTGCTACTGGCCGACCAGAAGTCGCATCAGCAACGCCATGAGGGCCACGAACAGCACGGCGCCGGCGAGGACGAGGATTCCGCCGTTGGCGTCACACCATTGGCTCCATCGGGAGGGCATCACTGTCACCCGTTCCTTTCCGGCTGATCGGTGATCTCGCCAGGGTCGGTGTTGCTGCTGAATCGGTGACCGGACAGCACGGCGGACCGGGCGATCACCATGCCGCCGACGGCCGAGGTGGCCAGTTGCAGCACGATGGCGATGATCGCCTTGACCGTGTTCGACAGGTGGGGGTCGAGGAAAGCCGCTCCGGCGACGATGAACGTGACGCCGAGCCCGGCGGCGGTGGCCACTGCCGAGGTGCGGGTGTAGGGGTCGGGCAGGCGGTGCAGTCCGATGGCCGCGGCGACGAAGATGGCCGCGCCGAGGAGTGCGAGGACCTGTCCCACGATCTCCAGGATCATCGGCGTCCGTTCGCGATCGCGCGGGCCAACGAGACGGCGGCGAGGAACGCCACCAGGGTGGCGACCAGGACCAGGTCGAAGGTGCCGTGGCGGTGGGCGCGTACGCCGATCAGTGCGATGAGACCGATGACGGCGAAGGTGAGCAGGTCGGCGGCGATGGCCCGATCGGCGGGGGTGGGTCCACGGGCGATGCGGTAGGCCGACACGAGGAAGGCGAATCCGCAGCCGGCGATGGCGATGTCCAGAAGGATCATGGTCGGTCTCCGAGGCTCAAGGCGAGCAGCATGCGTCGTTCCATGTCGCGAAGGTCGGCCAGGGCGCTCTCGGTGTCCTGGTGGTACATGGAGTGCACGAGCAGCGCCTGACCGTCCTGGTCGTGGGCGACCACGCCGAGGGTGAGGGTTCCGGGCGTGAGGGTGATGAGCACCCCGATGAGCGCCACGTGCAGGTCGGTGCGGGAGTCCAGCGGCATGCGCACCACACGGGGGGTGGTGGTCAGGCCCGGCGTCAGGATGTCGACCAGGACCGTCCAGGAGGACTGGACGATCTGGCCGGCGAACCAGAGCGTGAACAGCACGAGCCGGATCGGAAGGGTGAGTACGCGTGTCATCGCCGCACCGCCTCGAGGTAGGAGGAGGTGTCGAGCAGGCCGTCGGCGGCGGTGGAGGCCAGGCCGAGCAGGAACTCCCCGCCGAGGCCGAGGCAGACGGTGACGGCCGCCAGGATCGCGGCCGGTACGACCAGGCTGGTCTTCACCGTGGTGCGCTCGGCGGTGAGCAGTTGTCCGGTGCCGGCGGCCGGGTCGTCGGGACTGTCCGGTGGGGGAGACGCGGCGAACACCGCGTTCCAGATCTTCAACATGGACAGCAGCGTGATCAGGCTGACCGCGAGCGTGATCGCGACCACCGCCAGGTGGCCCGCGTCGGCGGCGGCCATGATGAGGGTCAGTTTGGCCACGAACCCCGACAGCGGTGGCAGGCCGGCCAACGACAGCGCGGCGAGACCGAAGCTGACCGCCAGCACGGGTTCGCGGCGGACGATTCCCCGGAGCCGGTCGAGTCGGCCGGTGCCGTAGTGGGTCTCTATCGCGCCGGTGGACAGGAACAGCGAGGCTTTGACGATCATGTGGTGCAGCAGGTAGAAGATCCCGGCGGTCAGTCCGGCGGGCGTGAACAGGGCCACTCCGAGCAGGATGTAGCCGATCTGGCTGACCATGTGGAAGGCGAGGATCGAGCGCATGGTGTCCGCGCCGACCGCGGCCAGCACGCCGACGAGCATCGTCGCGCTGAACACGACCAGGCCGATCCACAGGTAGCGCTGGTCCCCGTCGAACACCACGGCGTAGATGCGGTAGATCGCGTAGATCGCCACCTTGGTGTGCAGGCCGGAGAAGAGGGCGGTCACCGCCGGGGAGGTCGAGGGGTAGGCGCGGCCCAACCAGCCGTAGGTCGGCACCACCGCCGCCTTCATCGCCAGCGCGAACAGGCAGATCGCGGTCGCGGCCGCCACCAGCGGTGAGTCGGCGGCGGCGCCGGCGAGTTCGGCGAGGTTGACGGTGCCGGCCGTGCCGTAGAGCAGCGCGATCCCGGCGAGGAGGACGGTGGAGACGAAGAGGTTGAACGTGACGTACAACCGGGAGCCGCCCACCGCCGCCGGGTGGCCCTGCTGCCGCCGGGCGAGGATGAACAGCCCGTACGACGGCAGCAGCATGACCTCGATGAAGACGAAGAGGTTGAACACGTCGGCGGTGAGCAGCGCGCCGTTGACGCCGGCGGTCAGGGCCAGCACGAGCGGTGCGAACAGGCGCAGCCGTCCGGTGCCGCTGGCGAGCGCGAACAGGACACACACCAGGGTGAGGAGCCCGGTGACGGTCACCATGAGCGCCGCGAGGGTGTCGGCGACGAACGGGATCGCGATGCCGGACGTCCAGCCGCCCACGCCATGGGCGAGAACGGTGCCGTCACGGGTCGTGGTGACCAGGGCGACACCGGCCGCCAGGTTGGCGGCGAGCACGGTGACCAGCAGCCGGATCGGCCATCGGGTGTCGGCACGCGCGAAGGCGGTGATTCCGGTCCCGGCGAGCGGGACCGCGACGAGAAGCGTCAGCAGCGTACCGGTCACGACGTCACCTCCTGCCGGTCGCGGGGCTCGCCGGTGCGGTCGTGCCCGGTGCTCGTGGTCGCCGCTCCGGTCGGCCTCTCGGGATCGTCGGGTTGCGGCGCCTCGGTCGACTGGTCACCCGACGGTCGGGGCCGACCGGTGACGGCCAGGACGAGCAGGTAGATCGTGATCGCGAAGGCGATCACGATGGCGGTCAGCACGAACGCCTGCGGCAGCGGATCTGCCGTGGTCGCCGGATCCGGGTCCGGCCCGAGCGGCTCACCGCGCCGGTTGATGCCCCCGGCGCTGAACAGCAGCAGGTTGACGGCGTGGCTGAGCAGGACGAAGCCCAGCACGACGCGGAGGAAGTCGCGTTGCAGCAGGAGGTAGACCGCTGCGGTGACGAGCGCTCCGACGGTCAGCGCGAGAATCACGGCGTGGCCCCCTCGGTCTGGCGGGCGTCGGCCCGCGTGTCGGTGTGGGGCTGGTGCGGTGGCGTCGGCGGTCGTCGGCCGGGTGTGTCGGTCGAGGCGGCGCCGAGCAGGCGTAGCGCCGCCAGGATCACCCCGAACACCGCCAGGTACACGCCGACGTCGAAGACGAGGGCGGTGGTCAGCTTCACGCCGAGAACCTCGGCGTGCAACGGCCGCAGGAACGAGCCGTCGACCAGGCCCAGCGCGCCGGTGCCGACCGCCACCAGGATGCCGGCGCCGGCGATGGCCAGGAAGGGCCGCTGGAGCATGCGGGTACGGGCGGAGGACGCCGACAGGTACGCCAGCGCCAGCGCACAGGTCCCCAGCAGGGCGGCGATGAACCCGCCGCCTGGTGCGGTGTGGCCCCGCAGGAGCGCGTAGAGCGAGCCGAGCAGCATCAGCGGGACCAGGAAACGGTCGAGCACGGTTAGGAACACGGCGTTGCGCTGCGGATCGGACAACGGGTTGTCGACCTGCGGCTCCGACGTGCCCCCGACGGCCGGGTGGGCGGTGAGCAGGGCGCTCACCGCCATCGCCGCGACGGCGACGACGACGAGTTCACCGAAGGTGTCCAGGGCGCGGAAGTCCACCAGGATGGTGTTGACGATGTTGGTGCCGCCGGTGAGGGTCTGCGCCTCGCGGATGAAGTGTTCCCCGGCCGGGGAGAGCGAGCGGTGTCCGGTGAACGCCAGCGTCGCCAGGGTGGCGGTGGTCCCGGCGGCGAGGGCGGCTGCGGCGGCCAGCACCGAGCGCCTGGTGCCGACGGCAGCGAAGCGGGGACGCATACGACGGAGCACCAACACCATGATCACGACGGTGAGGATCTCGACCAGCAGTTGCGTCAACGCCACGTCGGAGGCGCCGAGCACGAAGAACCACATGGCGACGGAGAACCCCACGACGCCGGTGGCGATGACCGCGGTCAGGCGTACCCGGGCGCGGACCACCGTGACGATCCCGACCATCATGACCACCAGTAGTCCCACGTCGATCGCGTGCGGGCGCAGGGTGGGCGGTGCTCCCGGCCACCCGGCGACCACCCCGAGGCCGGCCAGTCCGAGCAGTACGACCGGCGCCGCCATGTGGGCGGCGGGGGCGTCGTTGCGGGTCAACGCACCGACCCGGCGACCGAACGCGATGGTGTTGTCGTGCAGGGCCTGGACCGCCCGTACCCCTGAGCCGGGGAACAGCGCCCGGTCCAGGAGCCGGTCGGTGTGGCCGCGCCACACCGTCAGGAGCACCCCGGCCGCGATCGCGAGCACCGACAGCATCAGCGGCCCGCCGAAGCCGTGCCACAGGTAGACGCCGCCGATCTCGGAGAGTGTGGTGCCGGCGGTCGCCGCCGCCGCGCCGCGCACGAGATCGGCGAGCAGCCAGCCGGCGACTCCGAAGACGGTGCCGGCGAGTGCGGTGAGGCTGATCGCGGCGGACATCGACGCGGTCGGACGCCAGGGCCGGACCTCCGGGGCGGGGCCGGGGAGGAGGGTGAGGATCACCCGGGCGCTGTAGGCGACGGTCAGCACCGCACCGGCGGCGGCGACCAGCGCCACCAGCCAGCCGATCGCCGGTGCGGCGGGTGCGTCGAGCATGGCCTCGAAGATCATCTCCTTGCTGATGAACCCGAGGGTCGGCACGATTCCGGCCATGCTGGCCACGGCGAGTGTGATCATCGCGGCGGCCCACGGCATGGACCGGGCCAGGCCACGGAGGCGGCGCAGGTCGCGGGTGCCGGTCAGCCGTTCCATCAGCCCGACGTGCATGAACGCCGCCGACTTGAACAACGCGTGCGCGGCGATGTGCACGCTGGCGGCCAGCATCGCCTCGGTGGTGCCGATGCCGATCACCGCGACCAGCAACCCGAGTTGGCTGACCGTCGAGTACGCCAGCAGTTCCTTCATGTCGTGCCGTTGCAGCGCGAACAGCGCGCCCATCACGGCGGTGAGCAGGCCGACGGTGACCAGCAGGACCGGCCAGACCGGCGCGTGCGATGCCGCACCGGCGAAGAGCATCAGCAGGTAGATGCCCGCCTTGACCATCGCGGCGGCGTGCAGGTAGGCGCTGACCGGTGCGGGTGCGACCATCGCGTCGGCCAGCCACGCGTGGAACGGGAACTGGGCGGCCTTGGTCATCGCCGCCACCGCGACCAGCACCGCCACCGTGGTGCCGAAAGCCGCGTCGGCGGCCCACGCCGGATGCGCGAGGGCGGCGGTCAGGTCGGTGGTGCCCGTGCGGGCCGCGACGAGCGCCACGGCACCCAGCAGCGACAGCCCGCCGGCCACCGTCACCAGCAACGTGCGGGTCGCCGGTGGTCCGGCGGTGGGGCCGGACCGGGCGATCAGCAGGTACGAGCAGACGGTGGTCAGCTCCCAGGCCACCCAGAGCACGACCAGGTCGTCGGCCAGCACCAGCAGCAGCATCGCCGCGGCGAATCCGGTCATCAGGGTGTAGAAGCCGGTCGGCCGCCGATCGGTGAGGTACGACGTCGAATAGACCATGATCACGGCGCCGATCCCGAGGACCAGCACCGCGAAGAGCATCGAGAGCCCGTCGAGCCGCAGTCGCAGCGCCACGTCGACCGTCGGCATCCACGACACGGTCTCGGACACGGTCCGTGCACCCGCGCCGGCCTGGATCAGTACGCCGACGGCCAGCAGCAACCCGCCGCCCAGGGCCCAGCCGGCCTGTCGGCCGAGCAGGCGGGTGAGGACGGGGACCAGCGGCACGGATACCGCGACGACGAGCAGAGCCAGGGTCAGTGGCATGGCACGGCCCTGGTCCGGGCGATGGATACGCGTGATCTCAGCGTGGGGGTGACAAGGTGCACGGGGTCTCTTTCGGGGTCGGCTCGACTATCGCCGACCAGGCTTCCCGGCACACCTGCCACCCAGCCTAGTACACGTCTTCCCTGCTGAGCGAACCCAGCAGGGCGAGATCAATGCCTCATCGACCTGTCCGAACCCCGCCGTCGACGGTGCCGGGAGCGGTCGGCGGGCGAGAGCCGTATCGTCCGCGCAACCTGCCGAACGCCTCGGCCCTGGCCGTTTCGCCCGCCACGATGATGGTGTCGTCGCTGCCGATCCCGACCACCGCGCGGTCGAACTGGTGGTGAACAGCGCCTCGACGAAAGTGGCCCGCCCCGGCCCGGGGTGCGCGGCGGGCAGCATCAACGCCCCGGTACCACCTTCTGCCGGTTGCCCTTGGAGTAGGTGCGGCCCTTCTTGCTCGGGTCCAGGTCGAAGCGTTGGCACAGTTCGTCGCGGCGGACCGGGTCGGCACCGCCGCGCAGCCGGGCGAACAGGTCGATCGCCTCGCCGCCGGTGAGGTTCGGCCACAGTTCCACATCGCCGGGGACGTACGCGAGCCGACGGTGCAGGGACACCGCGTCCGCCCACGGGTCGCCGCCGAGCAGCCGGGCCTGGCCTTCGTCGGCGCGCAGCAGGCCCAGCAGGATCCGGATGGTGGTGGACTTGCCGGCGCCGTTGGGGCCGAGGAAGCCGTGCAGGTCCAGCCCGTCCAACGCGCGGGTGCGGCCGAAGGACTTGGTGACGTGTCGGATGTCGATGGCAGCAGTCATCGCGGGAGACCTCGTTCGAGGAAGGCCCGGCACACCGGGCCGGAACGGATGCCGCCGACCGGTGGGACCGGCGGTGGAAGGAGGGGCCACGCCCAGAGGGCAATGTGGTGACTACGGTGCAGCGGTGTCCGCGCCGGGGGCGGCAGGCGGATCCGGGACGTACATCAGGTACTCGTCGAGCATCGACCGGTCGACGAGCAGCCCTTCGGTGAACAATTCCAGGGCCGGCAACGTGAGATCGTCGATGTAGCGGCGGAACAGGGCCGCGAACTGGTCCGGGGCGGCATCGGCTCCGTGCAGGGTGAACCAGAGCACCATGCTGCCGGTGGCCTGGTAGGCCAGATACCGCGCACGGGCGGCGGGCTCCCGGCTGGGCTTGATCACACCGGCGGACTCGGACGTGGAGAGGTATTCCTCCGCGTCGGCGATCATGTGCTCGATGAGTGTGGCCGCCAGCTCACCACCGGCCTGCATGCTGCGCAGCAGGTATCGCACGATCGGCGCGTACTGCTCGACCTCCGCCAGTTGCGCCAACAGGGTCGTGCCGGTGCCGGCGGTCAGTGTCTTGGCCTTCTGCTCGCGCATCACGGTGAGCACCTGTTCGTCGCAGGCGCGACGCAGGCCGTCCTTCGAGCCGAAGTGATGAACGATCAGACCGGCGTCGGCGGCGATGGCGCGCAGCCCGGCACCGAATCCCTCCCGAGCGAAGCGGGAGATGGCGGCGTCACGGATACGGCTCGCGGTGGCCAACTCGCCCCGCGCCTTGCCGACATCACGTCGTCCGACGCCACGACACCAGATTAAACACCCGTTCAACGATCCCGCAATGGCCGTCCCGGGGCAGGGGACAGGCCATCGAGTGGACAGCTCTCGCCCACGGCGGGACTGCCTGACGTCGGCCGCCACCTGACGACGTCGTCGGGGCCATGGTGGGCAGGCGGAGTCGACGTGGACTCCCGCCATGATCTAGGCCACTGACGGTGCTGCCTGCGTTGGTTAGGGTGACCTCGCCGTGGTGCTCGGGAAGCCGGTGTGAAACCGGTGCGGCCCTCGCCACTGTGATCGGGATGCTGGAGGCCACCGCAAGGTCACTGGGCGTATGCCTGGGAAGGCCGGCCACCGGCGCACCACCCGTCAGCCAGGAGACCGGCCACGGCACCTGTACGACCCGTCCACGAGGTGCTGGAAGGTGGTCCCGCTATGCGGTTCCCTGCGTCCTGGCGCGTTGCCGCGCCGCTCTCCGTCATGCTCGCCCTGGTCGGCGGATGCTCCGCGACCGGCCACAGTGAGCCGACTGCCACGGCCCCCGCCGCAGGGCCGGTCTCGGTGACCAACTGCGGCACACCGGTCACGGTCCCGAGCCCTCCGGCGCGGGTGGTGACGATGAACCAGCCTGCCACCGAGATCATGCTGGCGCTCGGCCTGGAGGACCGGATGGCCGGCACCGCCTACCTCGACGACGAGGTGCTACCGGAGTACGCCGCCGCGTACGCGAAGGTGCCGGTGTTGGCCAAGGAGTACCCGTCGAAGGAGAAGCTGCTCGAACTGGAGCCCGACTTCGTCTACGCCTCCTTCGCGAGCGCGTTCGGCGACGAGGGGGCCGGTGACCGCGCCGACTGGCAGAACCTCGGCGTGGGCACGTACGTCTCCGCCGCCGGATGTCCGAAGGAGACGCGACCGGCGAAGCTGGCGATCGACGACGTGTTCACCGAGATCCGGGAGATCGCCACGATCTTCGGCGTCGCGGAGCGGGCCGAGACGCTGATCGCCGACCAGAAGCAGCGCATCGCGAACGTGTCGGCGGGCGCGAAGGGCACGCGGGTGCTCTGGTGGGACGGCGGCAACGACGCGCCCAGTGCCGGCGCCTGCTGTGGCGGCCCGGCGATGATCATGTCTGCGGCCGGGGTCACCAACGTCTTCGACGACCTGACCGGCAGTTGGGCCGACACCAACTGGGAGGCCGTCGTCGAGCGCAACCCCGACGTCATCGTGCTCGTCGACGCGAGCTGGGACACCGCCGCCGACAAGCAGGCGTTCCTCGAGAAGCACGCGGCGCTCAGGGACCTGCCGGCCGTCAAGGGCAAGCGGTACGTCACCCTGGCCTTCTCCTCCACCGCGGCCGGGGTGCGGAACGTGCTCGCCGTGGAGGCGCTGGCCCGGGGCGTCGGCGGGGTGAGCAGCTGACCACCGTCACCACCCGGCCGGCGCAGACTACTCCGGCGAAGCCGGTCCGAGCGGTGCGCATGGTGGCCGTGGTGGTCGTACTCGCGGGTGGCCTGGTGTTGTCGGTGGCCGCGGCCGTGACGGTGGGGCCCGCAGACCTGTCGCTGGGCACCGTGTGGCTGGTGATCACCGATCATCTCGGCCTGACGAGCGCCGACGTGCCGCTGCTGCGGGACCACATCGTGTGGGAACTGCGGCTGCCCAGGGTGCTGGGCGCCGCCGTGGTCGGGGCCGGCCTCGCGGCCTGCGGGGCGGTCATGCAGACCGTCACCCGCAATCCGCTCGCCGACCCGTACCTCCTGGGTGTCTCCTCGGGGGCGTCGCTGGGTGCCGTGGCCGTCCTGGTCCTGGGACTCGGCGCGGGTGCCGTGGCGCTCACCGGGGGCGCGTTCGTGGGGGCGCTCGCCG
>NZ_SISL01000790.1:0-1273 GCF_004307965.1 Verrucosispora sp. SN26_14.1
GTCTCGGGACGCAGCCGGGGCGGCACCGAGCCGGGCGCGGTCACCGGGCGCAGCCCGGCCACCAGCGTGTTGACGATCTCGGCCGCGTACGCGCCGTCCGGGTCGTAGTCGGGGTCGAAGACGGTCAGCTCTACGCCGAGGCAGTGCGGGGTGTCGACCAGCCCGGCGAGCAGGATCTCCAGCTCGGCGAAGGCGATCCCACCCGGGTCGGGCGCGTCGACCGCCGGCATCACGGCCGGGTCGAGGACGTCCACGTCGACGTGCACCCAGTAACCGGCGCAGTCGGCGAGCTGCTCGTGCGTCCACTGGGCGGTGCGGGCGGCGCCCTCGGCCCGCAGCGCCGGGACCGGCCGGGTCAGGATCCCGGCGGCCTGGAGGTCCAACCGGTACTCGTCCTGGGCACGGATGCCGAGCACCACCACGTCGATGTCCCGGAAGTACGGGCGTCGCCCCTCGATCGCCGCCAGGTCGGCCTGACCTCGGCCGGTGACCAGGGCGAGGTCCTCACCGGCCGCAGCGCCCACGTAGGAGGCGTTGCCCGGATGCCGGAAGTCGGAGTGCCCGTCCACGAAGACCAGGCCGATCCGGCCGCCCACCGCCTCGCCGAGCCGATGCATGGCCAGTGCCGAGCCGAGCAGGATCGAGCAGTCGCCACCCAGGATCACCGGGAACTCACCCCGGTCGATGATCGCGCCGATCCGGTCGGCCAACCCCACCGAGTAGTCGGCGATCTCCCGGGCGTGGCACACCCCGTCGCCCGGCCGCCAGTCCCCGGCGTCGTACCGGGGCGGCGTCAGATGACCGGCGTCACGGGCCCGCAGCCGGGGCAGCAGACCCTGGTCACGCAGTGCGCCGGGCGCCTTGCCGCAGCCCGGCACCGAGGTCGGCGTGGGTGGCCGCAGGCCGAGGTTGCTCGGCGCGTCGAGGACGGCGATCCGACGCACGATGGGCTCCCGTCCTCCGATGTCGGGCGGGCCGGCATCACGCCGGCCCGCGCTGGCGTGGTAAGTGACTCAGAACAGGGCGCTGGCCAGGGCCCGACGCGCCGACGCGACCGCCGGATCCTCCGGACCGGCGATGGTGAAGAGGCCGACCAGGTGCTGTCGTACCTTCTCCCGGTCCTCCCCGGTGGTCCGCCGGACCACCGAGACCAGCCGCTGGTACGCCTGCTCGGCCAGACCGCTGAGCACCTCGATGTCGGCGGCCAGCAGTTGCGCGTCGACGTCGTCGGGGTCGGACGCGGCGGTGGCGAGCGCCGCCTGCGGGTCCGCGC
>NZ_SISL01000791.1:0-1222 GCF_004307965.1 Verrucosispora sp. SN26_14.1
CGCCCCGGCGGCCGGCGGCACCGGCTGGCCCCGCAGCACCAGCAGGCACGACCGCAGCCCGCGTACCTGCATGTCCCAACTGCCCGTGGGGGTGTCGACGAACGCCTCGGCGGCGGCGAGCAGGCGCGGGAAGTCCCCCTCGAACCAGGCCCGCATCGCCTCACCCGAGTAGCTGGTGGTCAGCGTCTGTCCGCTGGCGGTACGCGCCGGTGCCGCCGAGAGCAGCGCGTCCGAGCGCAGCCAGTCGCCCTCCTCACGCACCGCGTACGCGAGGTTCTGGGTGGCCCGGGGCAGTGCCAGGAGCTGCCCGGCGCGGCTGAACTCGGCGAGGGCGTGCAGGTCGTCCAGTCCGGCCCGGTCACCGGCCTGGTACCGGGCGGTGGCCGCAGTGATCCGCGCGTTGGTACGGATCTCGGCCAGCCCGAGCCGCTCGCCGATCTCGGCGGCCGTGGCCGCCGCCGCCACCGCCGGATCGCGTTCGTAGTTGAGCATGTGCAGCCGGCCCAACTCGGCGAAGGCGTCGGCCTTCTGGGCGCTGTCCGGCAGCGGCTCGAACAGCCGCACCGCCCGGTCCAGGCAGACCAGGGCGGCCTGCCGGTCGGCCCGCAGCCAGGCCGCCTGACCGAGCAGCGTCCAGGCCCGTGCCGCGCACGCCTCGTCGCCGCAGGCCAGCAGCCGGTCGGCGAGTGTCTGCACCTGCTCCGGCCCGCCGCCGGAGAGGAACGCGTTGCCGTCGCGGTAGAACGAGATCTCGGTGCTGAGCAGTTCCAGTTGCAGCCGGCCGACCGGATCGGAGTCGTCGGCGAGACCGAGCGCGCGGGCCGCGTGGCTGGCGGCGGCGTCCAACCCGTGCAGCGCGTACGCCCGGCGGGCGGCCCGGTGCAGCGCGGCCCGGGCCGGACCGGCGTAGCGGCGGGTTTCCAGGTCCAGGGACCGGGCGATCTCGTGCGCCGCCCAGCGGTGGTGGGCCAGCACCTCGGCCAGGTCGGTGTCCCGGCTCTGCGACAGGGTGTCCAGCCAGTCGGCCGTCCGGTCGTGCCGGGCCACCCGCTCGGTCCGCGGCAGCCGTTGGTAGCACACGTCGCGGACCAGCACGTGCCGGAAGCGGTACTCCGGCTGGCCGGCCATCGTGGACGCGGCCTGCTCGTGCACGAAGTCCCGCTGCTCCAGCCGGCGCAACGCGCGCTCGACCGCCTCCACCGCTGTCTCTTATACCACATCT
>NZ_SISL01000792.1:0-1262 GCF_004307965.1 Verrucosispora sp. SN26_14.1
GACCCGGGTGGCGCGCGGGCGTACCGGCGCGACCCGGTGCGCGTCGCCGGCCGCGCTCACAGCAGCGTCCCGACGACGGTGGCCTCCGGGTACTGGCGGCGCTGTTCCTCCCACTGCACGAGCATCGCCGACAGGAACGGGCGGCACAGCCGGGCGGTCAGCGTCGGCGTGTCGATCCGGTCGTAGACCTCGATGTAGACGGTCGGGATCCCGCGCAGCCGGGCGAGCACCACGAACGGGACGGCCACGCCGGCCCCGGTGGTGACCACCGCCGCCACGTTGCGCCGCCGCAGCACCCGGGCCGCCAGCACCGCGTTGCGCAGCAGGTTGCGCACGTTGCGGGTGGTCGGATGGTACGCCGGCACCAGGTCCTCCCCGGCGAGCAGCGACACCGCCTCCGGGGTGTCGAAGGTGACCCAGCACCGTCGCCACGTCTCGTACCAGGGCCGTAGGGCCAGCAGCTGGGCCAGATGCCCGCCACTCGAACCGACCAGTAGTAACACCGGCTGCTGGTCGGACCCGGGCTCGTCGATCTTCGCGTCCACGCGACTCCCCACAAGTTCGCTTGGAATTCCTGTCGGCGCCACGCAGCAGCAGACCACACGTCGCCCGGCGGTGAAAGGTGTGACCGGGTGTGACGTGATCTCCGTACGTGGCGGTTGCGGTGGGCCGAGTGGCCGACCGGCCGCCGACCATCGTCACCACCTGGAACTTTCTCGTCACTGTCCGACATCGACAGTGTGGTGCTGCGGATGGATCAGCCGCTATGTCGTTTCTCGATGACGTCCAGCAACGCGGGATGCAGTGCCGGATTCCACCCCGCCCCGGCGTCCGCGAGCCGCCAGGTACGCAACCACATCTCCACCAGGTAGGCGTCGGCGACCAGCCGCTGCCGGGCCGGGTCCAACCCGAGGGCGGCACCGTGCCGGGCCAGCCCGGCGTCGACCTGCCCGGTGGCGTGGGCGGCCGGTTCGCCGCGCAGCACCACCGACCGCTGGAACGCGTCGTGGGCCAGGTCGAATCCGACCGGCACCTCCGGCCCGCTGTGCTCCCAGTCCCAGGCGACGAGGTCACCGTCGTGCCGACCGAGGTTCCACGGCACCCAGTCGCCGTGCCAGTGGCCGAACTCCACGTCCACGTCGCCGTACAGGTGGGCCAGTGCGGCGACTGCGGTCACCGCACGGTCACCGACCCCCTCGGCCGCGGCGGACCGCTGCGCCTGCTCGGCCAGCCGGGCCAGGAACGCCGAACCGGCCAGCGGC
>NZ_SISL01000793.1:0-1256 GCF_004307965.1 Verrucosispora sp. SN26_14.1
TGGGCTCGGAGAGGTGTATAACAGACAGCCGCCGGGCAGCGCCTGCGGCGGCACCGAGGCCGACGGTACGGCGGACGTGGCGGTGCCCGGACTCACCAGCACCCCGACCGAGGTGTCCCGGGGCAGCGCGAACCCCCAGTCGAGCAGCGCGGCACCCTGCTCCCAGCCCCGCTTGTCGACGACGTCCGCGCCGAGCAGGGTGACCACCAGTCGACGCCCGCCCCGCTCGGCCGCGCCCACGTAGGTGTGCCGGGCCAGGTCGGTGTAGCCGGTCTTGCCGCCCAGCGCACCCGGATAGTGGTAGAGCAACTGGTTGTCGTTGTCGATGGCGAAGCCCTTCGTGCCCTGCGCCGGCTGGGGCGGGATGTTCGCCTCCCGGGTGGCCGCGTACCGCCGGAACTGTTCGTCGGCGAAGCAGGCGCGGGCGATCAGCGCCAGGTCGTACGCGCTGGTGAACTGCCCCGGACCGTCCAGCCCGGACGGGGTCACCGCGTGCGTCTGGTACGCGCCGAGTGCCCGGGCCCGCTCGTTCATCGCGCGCAGCCCGCCCGCCATGCCGTCCGGCCCACCACCGGCCCGCGCCAGCGCGTTCGCCACCTCGTTGCCGGACCGCAGCAGCAGACCGAGCCAGAGCGTCTCCACCCGGTACCGGCCGCCCTCCACCAGCCCCACGGCCGAACTGCCGGGTTCGATGTCGAGGTCCCCGGCGGTGATGGTGACCATGTCGTACGGGTCGAGTCGGGGCAGCATGGTCGCGGCCAGTAGCAGCTTCTGCACGCTGGCCGGGGTGGCGTACTCGTGCGGGCCACAGCCGCCCAGCACCGCACCGGTGTCCAGGTCGGCCACCAGCCACGAGGTGGCGGCCACCTCGGGCGGCCGGGGCACCGTCGTCGGCACGACCAGTCCCTGGGTGGCCAGCCGCGCGCCGCCCACCGCCCGCTGCACCGGGTCCGGTGACGGCGTGACCGGCTGCGACGGCCCGGGAGCCGGCGGTGCCGGACGTGGACACGGCACGGGTGCCGCCACCGCCACGGTCGCCGGCAGCGGTGTGGTCATGAGCGCCGTCGCCACCGCGACGACCAGGGCTCGGACTCTCACATCCAGCGACACTATCGGGTGATTACCGACTGGTCCGGCAAATCGACCATCGCACACGCGGTCGGCGCGTCCGCCGGCCGGCGGGTGGTGCGGATCGTCGGGTCAGTCGCGGGTGCGGCCGGAGGCGCGGATCCGGCGGGCGGCGACCACCGCCAGGG
>NZ_SISL01000794.1:0-1256 GCF_004307965.1 Verrucosispora sp. SN26_14.1
CGGTTCGGCGGCCCGCCGCTCGCGGGCCGCCCGGGACGTCTCGGCCCGCCGGGAGAAGGCGGTCAGCGCCGAGTGGTACGTGCCGGCGGAGAACCGGCCGCCGGCCCGTACGTAACCGTCGACGGTGATCGGCACGTCGGCGGGGAGTTGCTTGACGGTGAACCAGACGCCCAGGTCGTGCGGGATCGAGTCGAAGCCGCAGGCGTGCACCAGCCGGGCGCCGGTGCGGGTCGCCTCGGCGTGGTGCCGGAGGTACGTCTGGTCGACGAACTCGGGTTCGCCGGTGATGTCGAGGTAGTCGGTGCCGGCCGCCGCGCACGCCGCCACCAGCGGTTCCCCGTGGTGCACGTACGGGCCGACGGTGCTCGCCACCACCCGGGCCTGCGCGGCCACCTCCCGTAGCGACGCCGGGTCGGTGACGTCGGCGGTGAGCAGTGGCAGGTCCGCCAGGGCCGGCGTGATCGCGACCAGCCGGTCCCGGACGGCGGCCAGTTTGTCGGGGTTGCGCCCGGCGATCGCCCAGCGCAGTCCGGCCGGCGCGTGCCGGGCCAGGTACTGCGCGGTCAGCTCACCGGTGAACCCGGTCGCCCCGAACAGCACGACGTCGTACGTCCGTTCCGCAGCCATCCCGCGATGATGTCATCCACCAGGCCGGACGTCGATCGATGGCGGCTCGTGCGGGGTGAACACGGCCCGTACGCAGTCGTCGGGACGGTCGCGGAGGAGCGCGTACCCCTGGGCCGCCCGCTCCAGCGGGAAGTGGTGCGTGGCCAGGTGCTCGGTCCGCAGCTCGTCGCGGGCCATCCGGTCCAGCAGCATCGGGATGTACCGCTGGCCGTGCTGGCGCGCCCCGCGCACGGTGAGCCCCTTGTGCACCACCGCGCCGGTCGGGAACGCGTCGACGACGCGGGCGCCGCCGTTGAGCACGAAGACGGTGCCGCCCTTGCGGCAGGCGTGCACCGCCTCGCGCAGCGCCTCGGGTGTGCGGCGGCGTCCGGTGAAACGGTCCGCCAGCGACCGGGGTTCCTCGGCCGGGCCGCCGACCGCCTCCACGCAGACGTCCGGCCCCCGCCCGCCGCTGAGCTCGCGCAGTTCCGCCAGCACGTCGGTGTGCCGCAGGTCGAGGGTGTGGGCGCCGGTGTGCTGACGGGCCATCAGCAGCCGCCCCGGATGCCGGTCGACGACCACCACCCGGTCGGCGCCGAGCAACCCGGCCGCCCGGGCGGCCATGGCGTGGTGCAGACCGCCGGCCACGT
>NZ_SISL01000795.1:0-1252 GCF_004307965.1 Verrucosispora sp. SN26_14.1
CCCCGCCCCGACTCCGCCTTGCCGGACCGCCGCCTGGACCTCGCCGCGACACCGCCAACGTTCCTGGACACCGCACTAGCGGCGGCGGGTACGGCCGGCGGCGGAGCGGCCACCGGTGCGTCCGGCGTCGGCGAGCACCTGACCCAGGACGCCGGAGAGGGCGCTTGTCACCTCCTCGGGACGCTCCATCATCAACATGTGCCCGGCGCCGGGGCAGACGGTCAGCTCGGTGGCCGGCAGCGCGGCGGCGATCGACTCCGCGCACGGCGGCGGGGTGAGCCGGTCCCGGTCGCCGACCAGCGCTGCTGCCGGCAGGTCCGCAAGCGCGGCCAGCGTCTCCAGCCGGTGCTGGGCGCCGAAGGAGGCCCGGAAGCCGCCGATCGAGCGCAGCGAGGCGCGCGCCACCGCCGAGGTGACCAGGCGGATGTCAGTCGGGTCGCAGCGGTCCCCGAAGAGCATCCAGCGGATGCTGGGCTGCAGCGCGCGCAGCAGGGCCCGGGGCGGACGCCAGGCCCCGCAGCGGGCGAGCACCCCGGCGCCGGTGGTCTCGGCCAGCCGGATGATCCGGGCGATCCGGGGCGACAACCCGTAGACGGTGTGCGTGTGCCCCTCGGCGGTGGTCGAGACGAAGACCAGGCCGGCCACCCGGCGGGCGAAGTGCCCCGGGTGCCGGTGCGCGTACTCCATGATCGTCATGCCGCCCATGGAGTGCCCCGCCAGCACCACCCGCCCGGTCGGCGCCACCGTGTCCAGCACGGCGGCGAGGTCGTCGCCGAGCTGCGCCAGCGTCGCCGTGGGCAGCGTCATGCAACTCGACCGACCGTGGCCGCGCGCGTCGTAGCTGACCACCCGCACCGACCGGTGCGCCGCGCGCAGCGCCGCCACCTGCCGGTGCCAGCTGCGCCCGTCCAGCGTCCAGCCGTGCAGCAACACCGCCGTGACCTCGGCATCCGCCGGTCCGTCGATGTCCACGTGCAGGCGTACGTCGTCGCCCAGTCGTACCTCGACCGGATCTGGCATCGCCACCTCCCCAGGCACACGCGGATGCGTAACACCGGGAATACCCGGTGGTAACACCGGCTACCCGTCATGAGACCACGCGAATCGGGGTGCTGAGAAGATCCCGGAACCGGGTACGTCGACGGGACGATGCGGTCACCCTGAGACCATGGCGATGCCACGGACGGCCGACCCCCGACCGGACGACCGGGCGGCCGGCGGGACCCCCCGGGCCGCCCTGGCCGACCTGCTC
>NZ_SISL01000796.1:0-1250 GCF_004307965.1 Verrucosispora sp. SN26_14.1
AGTAGCGGGGGCGCGGAGAGGGGTATCAGAGACAGGCGCCAGGGCGGTGGTGACGGCGCTCGGTCCGGGGGCGCAGGTGACCGGGACGCCGGCGTCCAGTGCGGCGCGGACCAGCCGGTAGCCGGGGTCGGACACGCTGGGCATCCCCCCGTCGGTGACCAGTGCGACGAGGTGTCCGGCGGTGAGCACGTCGACCAACTCGGGGGTACGCCGCTCCTCGTTGCCCTCGAAGTAGGAGACGATCCGGCCGGGGATCGTCACGTCCAGGTCGCGGGCGAGCCGGATCAGTCGCCGGGTGTCCTCGGCGGCGACCACGTCGGCGGTGCCGAGCACGTCTCGCAGTCGGGTGGAGGCGTCGGCGGGGTTGCCGAGCGGCGCGCCGAGGAGGACCAGGCGACCAGTTTCGGACATTTCACCCACGAGTAGGCACTCCTTCATCGACGGTCGTACCGGATTCGGAGACGATGTACGCCAGCGACCCCCTCCGCAGCCTACGATCGCCGGGTGACGAGTGCGTCGACAGCACAGAGCGCGAACGCGGACCAGCCGGGACCGGAGCAGGCGGCCACCTCGACCGGTGACACGGGCGGTGGCACGACCGGCGACGCGGGCGGCGGTGGCGTACCGGCGACGATCCGCCGTCGGCTGGCCACCGTCGAGGCCCGCGTCGACCGGAGATCGTGGTGGGCCACCGCCGTGGTGGTGGCGATCGCGGCGGTGGTCCGCTTCGCCAACCTCAGCCACCCGGCCGGCAAGATCTTCGACGAGGTCTACTACGCCCGGGACGCCTGGGGGCTGATCGACAAGGGCGTGGAGTGGAACTACAAGGACGGTGGACCGTCGTACGTGGTCCATCCGCCGCTGGGCAAGTGGTTGATCGGTCTCGGTGAGTGGGCCTTCGGCTACGCCGACGCCGAACACGGCATCTCGGTGCCCGGCGCGCTGATGACCACCTCGCCGGAGTTCGGCTGGCGCTTCTCGGCAGCGCTGTTCGGCACGCTCTCGGTGCTGCTGCTGATCCGCATCGGCCGCCGGATGTTCCACTCCACCGTGCTCGGTTGCGCCGCCGGCCTGCTGCTCGCGCTCGACGGCTTCCACCTGGTGCTGTCCCGCACCGCGCTGCTCGACCTCTTCCTGCTCTTCTTCGTGCTGGCCGCCTTCGGCGCACTGGTGCTGGACCGGGACGCGCAGCGTCGGCGCTGGGCCCGGGCGCTGGAGGCGGGGCTGGATCCGACGGCCCGGGGCCGGGC
>NZ_SISL01000797.1:0-1237 GCF_004307965.1 Verrucosispora sp. SN26_14.1
GCCCGCGCCGCCGCCGACGCGGTGGCGGCCACCCTGCCCGACCCGGACCTGCTGGACATCGGCGCGGAGACGGTCATCGTGGAGGTGGTGCCGAAACGCGTCACGCTCGCCGGCCGGGACCGGGACCTGCCGGTACGGCTCGCCGACTACCGGGCCGCCGCGCCCGACCCGATCTCCGCGATGGAGCGACCGCTCCTGGTCGACCTGGTCGACCACCACGGCACCCGGTTCTATCCGTTCCTGCGGCGGCAGTTGGTCGCCGCCGGGGTCGACCTGCCCGCCGACTGTCTGCCGTGTCCGCTGCGGCTGGACCGGTACGGGCTGCTGGTGTCGATTCCCACCCCCAGCGGCGGGAGCGCCTGCTACCGGCTCTGCTTCACTCCGCCGCTGAACGGGCAGGAGGACCTGGTGCAGCGGCTGCATCCGGTGCTGTTCCACCCGTGCGACCGGCACTGACCCTCGCTGTTTCGTCGGAGGCGCCGACAGGTTGAGTCAGGGAGGGCATAACTTTTGCTATCTGAATAAAAAGATGACGGGCTATTGAACGAAGCCCGGCCGTCGCAACGATGACCGGATGCGTCGACTCCCAACGGCTCCCCGACGCGTGGTCTCGGGCCTCCTCGCGCTCGTCCTCGCCTCGGCCGCCGTCCTCCTCGGGTCCACCCCACCGGCCGCCGCCCACGGCACCCTGGCGACGTCCACACCGGCGGAGGGCGCCACCGTCGACACACCACTGACCACGGTAGAGCTGCAATTCACCGAGCAGGTCCGGGACGACGCGTACTTCGCCGTCACCGCGCCGGGTGGCGCCCGGGTCGACAACGGCTGGACACACGGGACGCCCACGCCGCTGGACCGCCCGGTCCGGGAGTACTTCCTGGTCGACGGTGTCTTCGAGCCACGCGAGTACGCCACCGGCTTCCCGGCGGTGGTGACCCTCGCGCACCTGCCCGCGACCGGCCGCTACTCGGTCAGCTACCTCTCCGTCGCCTCCGACGGCGAGACCGTACGCGGCACCATGAGCTTCCGCTACACCGGACCGGTCACCAAGGCACCCGCCGGCTGGAAGGCGCCCACAGACCAGCCCGCCCCGGCACTGCTCGCCGCCGCCGAGCAGCACGGGACGTCCGGGTCCGGCGCGACGCCCGCCGCCTCACCCGAGGCGGCCCCCGCACCGGCGATGACCGAGCCCTCCTCATCTTCCGGCGACGGCGGGGGCGGCCCCGGATGGCTCGCC
>NZ_SISL01000798.1:0-1235 GCF_004307965.1 Verrucosispora sp. SN26_14.1
GGCGAGCAGAAGGTCCGCGCGGTTCACCGCGACGGCGTGCACCTCGACGAGCGCCTCACCGGGCGCCGGCCGGGGCTCGGGTACGGACTCCAGGCGGAGTCCGTCGGGCTCGTCCGCGGACGTGACCAGTGCTTTCACATCGACCTCCACCGGTACGACGGGTTCCCGCCCTTCGTACCGGCGGGTCCTGGAGTCCTGGTGGAGGGTCACCGGTGAGAGGGGAGTCACTGGGATATGCGTTGCCGGTGCCGCCCGACCCGAGCACCATGTCCGAGGCGGGCGACGGTAGTCGACCTGACACTGTGCGTGCGTTCCGCCGCTCGACGGGGGACTCGGTGACCGACTTTCGCATTCTCGGGCCGCTGCAGGTCACAATCGACGGACGACCGGTGCCGATCGGCGCCCCGAAACAACAGGCACTCCTGGTGACGCTGCTGTGGCGGGTCAACGAGGAGGTGCCGCTGGACGAGCTCTACCCCCGGTTGTGGGGTGACCGCCCACCGGCCCGACCCGCCGCCGCACTGCACGTGCACGTGGCCCGGCTGCGCGCGGTGCTCGGCGACCGGCCCGGAGTGCCGGCGAACTCGCCCCGCCCCCGGGTGCGGTCCCTCGGTGGTGGCTACGCGCTGCGTACCCCGCCGGAGACCGTCGACCTGCACCGGTTCCGCACCTCCGCCCACCGGGCGGAACAGGCTCGACTCGGCGACGACCCGGCCGGCGAACTCACCCACGTCCGGGCGGCGTTGGCGCAGTGGCACGAGGATCCGGCGCGACCGTCCACCGTGGAGTCTCTCGCGGTGGTGCCCTCGCTCGCCGAGGAGGTCACCCCGGTGCTGGTCGAGGAGCGGTTACGGCTGCTCGAACGACGCTACGAACTGGAGCTGGCCACCCGGCCGCCCGGCGAACTCGTGGCGGAACTGCGGGCCCTGGTCGTCGCGTACCCGGTGTGCGAACGGCTGTGGTGCCTGCTGGTCACCGCGCTGCAACGGGCCGGTGACCGGGCGGCGGCCCTGGCCGCGTACGAGCGGGCCCGCGCGACACTGCGGACCCGACTGGGGCTGACGCCCGGGCCGGAGCTGGAGGCGGTGTACCGGCGGGTCGCCGGGGACGGCTGGCACACGCACACCGACCTACCGCCGGTCGACGCCGACCGGGAGCCGCGCGGCCCCGGCTGGACGGCCGTCGCCGCCGCGCTGGCCGGTCGGGAGGCCGGCACCGCGCTGCCCCTGGTGTAT
>NZ_SISL01000799.1:0-1194 GCF_004307965.1 Verrucosispora sp. SN26_14.1
GTGCGGGCCACGGCAGGTCGCCGCCTGCCGGCGCCGGATCCCGTTCCGGGGCCGCCGGGCGTTCCCACTCGTCGCGGGTGGTGCGGATCGGCTCCTCGTCGACGTAGCCGTCCGGGTACGGGGCGCTGTCCGGGTCGCCCTCGCTGAAGTCGTCGCGGTAGTCGTACCGCTCGACCGACGGCCGGTCGTCGATCGAGGGCTCGCCCGGGTGGCTGCTCCACTGGTAGCGGGGTCGCGACGGGGTGTCACCGGTCGACCGGCGGTCGACGTCCTCGGCCGGTCGACGCGCGGCGGGCGACCGACGACGGTCCTCGTCCGACTCCCAACCGGGCCCGGGGCGTCCGGCCGGGGAGATCGGCACGTCCCGGTCCCGGCGACCGTCGCGCCCGACGGGTTCGGATCGGCGCGGAGGCTGGGGGTAGCGGTCCGGGTCGCGCTCGTCGCGTCGGTCCGGGCCACGCCGGGCATAGCGCTCCGGGTCCCGGTCGTCGCGCCGGTCCGGGTCGCGTCGGGCGTAGCGGTCCGGGTCGCGCCGGTCGGGATCGCGGCGGTCCGGGTCGCGCCGGTCCGCTTCGCGCCGGTCCGCTTCGCGCCGGTCGGGATCGCGGTCGTACCAGTCGGCGTCGCGACGCTCCGGGGTGTCCCAGCCGACACGGCCGGGGTCGCGGCGATCCGGTTCACGTCGGTCCGCGTCGCGTCGGGCGTAGCGGTCCGCGTCGCGGCGGTCGGCCTCGGGCGGGGTGTGGCGGTCCGGGTCGCGTCGGGCGTACCGGTCGGCCTCCCGGGGGTCACGCCGGTCGGGGTCACGTCGGGCGTAGCGGTCCGGTTCCCGCTGGTCGCGGCGGTCCGGGTCGGGTGGGGCGTACCGGTCGCGGCGGTCCTGGTCCCTCGGCGGGTAGCGGTCGGGGTCGTACCGGTCGGGGTCGCGCTGGTCACGACGGGGCGGTGCACCGGTGGCGCCCTGGGCGCTCATCTCGGACCAGGTGATCCCGTCCCGTCCGCGCTCGGACCACCTGTCCTCGGCGCCGGGGCGCTCCGGACGTGTACCGGCGAACGACCGGTCGAACGGCGGCGCGCTGGTGGGACCGTCGTGGCGTCGGGGCTCCGGGATCTCCTGCCGTCCCGGCCGACCGTCCGGCTCGTCGTCCCAGGACCGGCCCACGTACGTGCCGTCCCTGTCTCTTATAACCATCT
>NZ_SISL01000008.1:0-48675 GCF_004307965.1 Verrucosispora sp. SN26_14.1
TGATTTGTATAAGAGACAGGACTCGGCCGATCCGCGCGGCCCCCGCCTACGTCGGTGGTCAGCGACCGGCGAGCAGCCGGTTCACCGCCGTGTCGACGTCCAGGTGCTCGGCCTCCCGGCCGCGCGGGACGACGACGTAGGTCCGCCGCAGGAAGCGCACCAACACGCTGCGCGGCACCTCGAACAGGGCGTTGCCGTCGGGCGACGACAGCGCCAGCGCGACGAAGTCGCCGCGCGGGGTGGCCCACGGCCAGACCCGCACATCACCGATGCCGGCCGGTTCGTCGAGGCCGGTGACCAGCAGTTCGCGAGCGAACGACCAGCTCACCGCCTCGCCACCCGCCGATTCGGCGTGGAACAGGACATGGACCGCATACGGGTCAGCAGGGTCGTAGCGCAGACTGGCGCGCACCGGCAATGCGGTGGCGTCAGGCGCGACTAGCCTTAGCGACGTCTCGACCTCAACGGTCGTCGGTCGGATGACACTCATGGACGTTCTCCCCCCGGCACCGCGTGCGGAACGCGCGTGTCCCGCTTTTCCCATACTCAGGCGCTACCTCTGGCTACGCTCCGCCATACGCTGACTTCACCCAGTGGTGGGAGAGGGTTCGGAAAGGCCGCGAGAATGTGAAAATTCATCTAGGATTTCCGGTTCTGCCCAGTGCCTTGATCCCGCCCGATCATCGGGTAGCTCAGTCGTCGACTTACTCCGGTAACGTCCAGTCGGCCGTTGCAGTGACGGTCCCGCGCCACACTGGGCGTGAAATGATCGGTGAGCGATCCTCAGTGGATCAGCTGGCGAGGCGGGACCCGTCGAACGGCGCGGCCCGCAGAGCCGAACAGCGGGGGTGCGGGTGCCGAACGAACAGCACGACCGGCACGGTCGGTCAGTAGTCGACCACGAACCGGTCGACAATCGCCGAACCGGCCGCAACGAACGAGGCTTCACCGATGGGAATAGCCCCGCCGGACGGGGAAACCCTCACCGCATGCGGAACGAGCGAACCGAGACGGACCGGACCGACGCCGGGCCGGACGCCACCGGCGTACCCGGGCGGCCCCGCTGGCGGCAACGCGTCTCCACCACCCTCGCGCTGATCCGCGCCAACCCCACCGGCCGCCTCGCCCTCCGGGTCGTCATCGGCATCCTCGGCGCCCTCGTGGTCACCATCGGCATCGTGCTCATCCCGCTACCCGGCCCCGGCTGGCTCCTGGTGATCGCCGGCCTCGGCATCTGGGCCGTCGAGTTCCACTGGGCCAAACGCCTGCTCGCCTTCACCCGCCGTCACGTCCACGGCTGGACCGCCTGGGTGAAGCGACAGTCCCTGATCCTCCGACTGGTCATCGGCTCGGTCGGCCTCGTCTTCGTCGCCACCGTCGCGCTGCTCTCGATCAAATACAGCCTCGGCATCGACGTGATCGCCCAGGTCCTGCGCTACCTCGCCACGAACTGACCCCGGATTCGCGGGTCGGCCGCACGATCGGGTAGAGTCAGCCGCGCTGAGGGCGATTAGCTCAGCGGGAGAGCGCTTCGTTCACACCGAAGAGGTCACTGGTTCGATCCCAGTATCGCCCACGCAGCTCAGGCCACTTCCCGGCTTCGGGAGGTGGCCTTTCTGCTGCCCGTACAGCAGCGAAGTACAGCAGTTCGTCACCGCGTCAGGGATTCGCCGAGACGCTTGAGCGCGTCTCTCGTCGCCTGCGAGGACACCTGCGTGTAGATCTCCATCGTCACGGAGAAGCGGGCGTGCCGGAGGATCTGCATGGCGACTCGCGGGTGCACGTCGAGGTCGGCCAGGAGGGTGGCGCAGGTCCGCCGGGCGTCGTGAACGGTGATCGGCTTCGTTGCCGCCCTGTCGCAGCGGGTCTGCCAGGAGCGCTGGAAGTTGCGCGGCTCGATGGGCGTGCCGTAGCGGGTGGTGAACACCAGGTCGTTGTCGTGCCACGCCTTACCGGCCGTCGCGCGGGCCTCGTCGCGTTGGTGTTTGCGCAGTCGCAGTGCGGCCAGGCAGATGTCTGGCAGCGGCAGGGTGGCGTCGGATGCCTGGGTCTTGGTGTCGCGGTGCAGGAGCTTTCCGCGTACGCGTTGCAGTTGCCGCCCGATGGTCAGCTCCCCGGCGCCGAGGTCGACGTCGGCCCAGGTGAGGCCGAGGGCTTCGCCTTTGCGCAGGCCGGTGACGAGGACCAGGGCATACGCGGCGTAGAGCGGATCGGCGTCGGCGCGGGCGGATTCGAGGAAGCGGCGTGCCTCGTCGCTGGACCAGGACTTGCCGCGTCGACGGCGGACGGTGGCGAGGGTGACCGGCACGGCCGGATTCTTGGTGATGAGGTCTTCGGCCTGGGCGTGGGTGAGGGCGGCGCGCAGTGCGGCCCGGATGTCGCTGACCGTGCGCGTCGACGGGACCGCCTGGCAGCAGCGACCGACCGCGCAGCAGCGCCGCTTCTCCTTGCGGCGGGCGGCGTCCTTGCCCTGGGCGCAGCACTGACAGGTGCGGGCCACCTGGTTCAGCCAGGTCTGCACGTCCCGCGCCTGGAGCCGGTCGAGTCGCTTGGTGCCGAGGCCGGGGGAGAGGTAACGCCGGACGAACGTCTCGTAGGTGGCGTAGGTGAGCGGCGCCCGGTTCGGCTCGATGATCTCGGTCAGCCAGTAGGCGAGGAAGCTGCCCACGGTCGGCCCGCTGGTCGCCACCGGTCCGGCCTTGGCCTGCTGGTGCAGCTTGATCCACTTGTCGTGGACGGCGTCCCGGGTCTTGCCGTAGACGTACTTGCGGGTGCGCTTGCCGTCGGGCTTGGTGACCCAGACGTACGCGGCGAAGCCGTTGCGGTACGGGAAGATCGAGCCTTCGCCGTTGGCGCGGGCACGGGCGGGCATCAGGCGGCCTCCTGCCGGTCGATCTGCTCGCGGATGTAGTCGTCGACCCATTCGGGGAGGATGCGGCGGTACTTGCCGTCCTTGATGGAGCGCAGCTCACCGGTGGCGATCTTCATTTTGACCTTGGAGATGCCGAAGCCGAGCAGGACGGCGACCTCGGCGGGGGAGTACCACCGTGGGGTGAGGGTTCGGGTCACGCCGCCACCTCCGACCACAGCTGGTGGGCGAGTTCTTCCCGGCCGACGCGGCGGCGTTCGCGGTGTTGGGCGGCGGCGGTGTTGGCGAGCAGCGCGTCCCCGTCGGTGAGCCATCCGGAGCCGACGAAGGCGAGGGTGCCGACGGTGACGGAGCTGTCGTCGGTGCGGCGGTGGGTGGCGCGGGTGTCGCGGAGCAGTCCGAAGGTGACTGAGTACCGGCGGGCCTTGGTGAGGAAGTGACCGCCGTAGCCGAGCATGTGCGCCCACCGTCGCAGCCCGGCGTAGACATCGGGTGTGATGTCAAGGTTGCCTTGACGGTCGTCGGCCTGGGTGGCGGTGTCGCTGGTGCGGTGCCGGGTGGGGCGGCCGAGTCGCCAGCAGGCGTCGATGAGCCGGGCCAGGTGGTCGCCCTCCGGGTCGGCGTAGGCGTCGACGGTGCCCGGGGTGAGTCGGGTGGAGCAGTGGCCGGTGACCTCGGTGGCCTTGGTGGCGTACTTGGCCAGGTAGGCGGCCACCCTGGCGTCGGTCACGTCCCCGTCGCCGGTGCCGATGCGGCGCACGTCGACCTGCTCACCCCAGGCGACCGCCCAACCCTGCGGCCGATCGGGATGCGGCGGGGTGGCGAAGACGATTTGCCGGGCGGCGGCGTGCACGGCGGCGTCGAGGTCGTCCACGGTGATCCCGACCGGTGGCGGGACGAGGGCGTGCCGGTCGTCAGGGTCGACCCCGTCGAGACGCAGCAGGACGTGGAAGTGCACCGCGCCCCGGCGCTGCATCTCGGCGACCTTCCCGTGTGACACCCGCACCGGCGGCACCCGCCGCACCCGGCCGGAGTCGGTGACGACCTCGACTCTCGGGATACCGCGTCGGCGGCAGAGGGCGGCGAGCTGGCGTTCGACGGCCTGCTTGGTGCGCCGCCACAGCTCACCGGCGAAGACGTTCCAGACGACCTGGTGATCGTGGTCGTAGCAGTCCAGGCAGAGCGGCCGACCGAGCTGCGGATCGGCACGGTCGTGCCGGGCGAAGCAGGCCCCGGGCTGCCCGTGCGGGCAGGTGACAGCATCGCGGCGGGCGTGGCAGGGGGCCGGTCGGCAGTCGCAGCGCCGCCGGTCGGCACAGGTGTGCCGGGCTACGTGCCGGTGGTGGATCGCGCCGAACGACGGCGCGGTGAAGGTGGCGAAGACGACCGGGTGCCGAGCCACCGTGGCGGGGACGTTCTTTCCGCCGGTCAGGCCACAGCGGACGACCTGGAAGGCGTCACCGGCGTAGACCCAGGAGCAGTCCGGGCACTGAGCGGCCCGCCGGTTGCCGCACGCCTTGTAGAGCACCCGGTCGGGCAACTCATCGGTGTGCTGCTCGCCCAGGACCCGCCCGGTGTCCCGGTCGACGGCGGTCATGGTGCCGGTCAGCCGGATCGGACGGGCACAACCCCCGGCCGTCCGGGTGTGCTCCAACCAACCGAAGTAGTCGGGCGTGGCGGCCCGGTGCAGGGCCTGGGCGTCACGACCAGCGGCGACGCTGGGACGGTGCAGGGTGGACACGATCTCTCCTCAGGGCGGGTGGCAGGGACGGGCGACGAAACGCCACCGGTCGCCGGAACGCTGTCCGTCGGTGGTGTTCGTGGTGTCTCCTGGCACCGCCGTGGAGGGCGGCTGACGCCGGAGGGCGGGTGTGGCTGACCGCCGTTGAGGTGTGGTCCTTCCGGTTGCCGTGCTGGGTGAGGCCGGGACGGGTGGGGTGCCTGGAGGTCGGCATCCGGCGGGTTGCCGCAGGTGAGCCCCACCCGTCGAGGGAATGCGAATCCGGGCCATCGTGACGGCGGGAAGGCCGTGCTGGGCCACTCAGCGGATTCCGGGGCCGACATCGCGGCCAGCGTGATCGAGAGCTGGCGGGATCTGGCCCGCATCAGCGGCAGGAAGGCCGCTCAGCATCTCCGTGATCGAGCCCAGCGATCCGGCAGGAAGGCCGCACTGGCGTGCTCGACGACCGCCAGAGTAGCACCGGGTGCCGACTCGTCAACCCGCCGTGAACCTCGGTGCTGAGCTGGTCCGGACCGGCTGCCGACTGGTGTGGGAGGACTTTCTGTACGTCTATCAAGGCGGCCCTGAACGGGCCGCACGCGCCGCCGCCTGGGCGCGTGCCCGTCGCTCCGCTGGCGCTCCGACTCCGGCCACGCAATACGCCCGGCGGCTGGCGCGGAGAGCGGGTAGCCCGGTGGGCCGCCGCATGACGACAGGCCGTTTCCCGGTGGGGTGATGGGCCGGCAGCCGGCCGGGCCGCGCGGCGAGCACCGCGCGGCGTAGGGGAGCGCACGCCAGGTCCGTCGGCGGCTGCCGGGTCGGTGGCGGGGTTGCGGTTACTGCGCCTCCGGCGGGGGCGCTCCGGCTCCAGGATGGCCGGGGCTCCGTCGGCGGCTCGCGGTCCGTGGGTGGTTGCGCGGGCCATCCCGCCTGCCCTCGACCCGGGCAAGCCGAGCAGACCACCGCCCGACCCGCCAGCGTCCGACCGTGCGTCAAGGCCGTCTTGACGTGGCGGGCCGGGCGGCGGCCCGCTCCCCGGTGGGCGGGTCGACGGCAGACGGGATGGTAAGTGCTGGCCGCTAGCTAGCGCTCCTAAATGGCCGAGCGCTACTCTAACCTGGCCATAGTGGTAATAGCTTAACTACACCGTCAGCAATCGCCCCGAAAGGCGCGAGAAGCGCGGCTGTCCGTGCTGAGAAGTCACGGACTTTCGCCAAGAAGCCAGTTCCGGTCTCAGGAGTGTTCTGTAGCGCTGCACCCTCGGCTGCGATGCGTTCAACAATCGATGAAGGAAGTTGCCCGCTCGATTTCAATTCGGAGAGGAAGTGATCTAGCGCTATCCGACTCATAGCTTCCAGGTGCTGCGTAAACTGAATGCTTTGGTCGAATTTTGCCGCAATGTCGGCCGTCGAGTTCGCATTGACTGTTACGCCCGCGCTGTTCAGCGAGGCGGCAAAGCTTCGGCGAAGCTCGACAATTTCCGCCTTCGCGTCTTCCAATTCCTTGGCGAGGGCCGCTTGGGCCCGTGCTTGTCGAATGGCTACATCAATAGTCAAGCTTTGGTTCATTAGAATCTCTTGCAACTTTTCGCTGCTGGGATTTCTGAGCCGCACTATGACCTGTGCCGCCTTGTTGCAATTTGCCCTTGCGATTTGGTAGTGGGCTATTGCCTGCGAATACTCGCGGGACTCAAGAGCCACGAGCGCGGATGCGCGCTCCTTGTTCACAATGCTTTTGAGCTGCTCGGCTTCGAGTGTAATTGCGAGCCAGTCGGGTGCGCTTGCTGCACCTTCCAGGGTTTGTGTGATAACCTCGCAGGCGGCCTCGGCTTCTTGAAGTGCGCTCTCGTAGTGCCCACGAGATACGTGATCCTGGTATGCCATGTTGTGGAACATGTAACGAAACCCATTGACGTCGATCATCATCAGGTCGTCGATATTTGGGGGAAAGCCGAAATCGCCATTACTCCGTGCCTCGACTATTTGACGAGATGCTTCCTCTTGGAGCGCGATGGCTTGGCCCAGTAGAAGGTGGGCTCGCGAAAAGTTCCCACGGTTGCTGGACTGAATGGCTTGACTGAGCAGTAGTTGAGCCTCTGCGCTGGACAGGAACCACCTGGCGTCGTTGTCTTCGCTTGCACGATTCTGCAAATGGTCTACTGCAATACCGAAGAACCTGGCCGATTCCTCTGTATTCTGCATGGTCCTGAAATGCAAACCCATTTGTATGCCATGCATGCCGCCATAAAAATCAGCCGAAGCGCGCAATTCTTCAATAGCCTCGGCGGCCTTGTCTAATTCGTGAAAATTGGCCTCGGTGGAAGTTCGCACCTTGTCTTGTAGTGCAATAGCTGCATTCAACAGCCCTTGCGAGGCGGCCTGATAAAGTGTTCCTGATTTCGAGAATTTCCCTTGCGCTCCATACCCCCCCGCTCTCTCTGCCATCTCATGAAAGTGAGAAAGCAAATCTAGGTAGTGTTCAATCATCTCGGTCGTCAGGGGCTCCGACAGGGCGGCCGTCGCGGCTTCTGCGAGGCTGTCCAATTCGTCCTGCTCTTCCCATAATAGCTGAACATCGAGCACCATCGGTGCATGGTAGTCGTGGGAGGAGAGTTTCGGTCCGGCATGACTGAAAGGCGACACTTCGAACCTTTGGTCGGCCAGCCCTCTTGGCGAAGCATGCCGGAGAGAGAGGAGGCCCTCTCAAGTTGAAGCCCGAGCTCAGGAACCGATGATTGTGGGTGTAAGCCCCGTGGAGCCAATAGATCGGCCGACATCACAAGATCCGGAACATGCGCGGAATGATCAAGCAGCCGGCTGGCAAGCCGGTCGGCTCTCGTGCTGATAGGACGCGGAGTGCTGGTGCCGGCGCTACACCCTTCCTGCACCGTCTGCTAAACGCCGGTGCGGCAAGCTGCGGCGGACCTGCTCGGGGCACGCAGGGGGCACAAGACACCGTCAAACGTCGGCAACCAGCCAGCAGCGACGGCAGCCCACGACGGGGCGTGACCAGCGTGCCGACCAGGTCGCCGCAGGTCACCACCGAGCCGGTCTAAGTTCCGTTTCAACGTCTGACGCCGGAACTGGGTGACGATGGGCACGAGCAACGCTGGACGTCCATGGACTGCGGCGGACCGTCCTGGCAGCTGAGCCCTACTGCTGGCCCAGCTCATCGAAGGCGGGTGGTTCTCGTTCGCACCGAACCGGTCGTCGTGCCCGATGCAGGGGTCAATACCGGCGCGCAGGGGCACACCGGCTGCGGCAAGCTGGACGCTGCGTGCTCCGCCTGCCCAGTGGGACGACTACCCACGGTGCAGATCAGCACGATTCCCAAGCAGAGGGTCGCTGTCCCGACCAAGGGTCTTCATGCGCGCCAAGGCGCTTCGGGATCTCCAAGCGTCTCCAGCATCAGGTTGCACCAGGTAGTGGCAGCCCCAGCGGCAAGACGGGCATGGCGTGGACGGACCCATCCAGGGACTGAGTCACGTCCATGTCCCACACCAACCTGGTTGCGTAACTCAGTGACCCCTTGAGTCAGGCGAGACAGCGATCCGAGGATAGTCTTCAACGCCTTTGCTTCTTCTGTCGTGTCGGCTACGCCGGCAGCATGGAGGCGTAGTGCCTGCTGTGCCTGTGCGACCAGTGCTGGGAGGTCATCCTTTGGGTTGTATTCGACGCCACGTTCTCGCAGGACGAGCTTTGCGGTACTTTCAACCAGGTCTTTTGCGACGCTGACTGCCAGCCGAGGGTCGGTGTCCACACTGGCGGCGAGGCGCTTCAGATGCTCAGTGATGACGGCTGGGTCTGTGAGGGCGTTGAGAGCTGGTACCACCACGGTGCCTGCGGGAACTTGCTCCTGCAACCGGTAAAGCCGCTGGAGCAGGGGCTCGAATGCCTCGCCGACCATCTGTCGACGAGCTGCCCATGATCCGTATCCGTCGTGTGCTAGCCAGTAGCTGCGAAAGGATGTGAAGTCCTGCCAGGGGACTTCGATCGCTAGGCCGAGCCGGGCGCAGGTCGACCGTAGGGCTCGCAGAGCGAGGCGGGCCTCAGCGTCTGATAACCGCTCTCCTCCTCCCGTGCCAAAAGCCATGAAGTCGCCGTGTAGCAACAATGCGAGGGCTTCGGCCACATCCACATCATCAACGGCATCGACCGGACCTCGACGCAGCTGTTCCAGCAGATCAGTCTTGAATTTGCTGTCTACCGTAGGCCAGCTGCCGCCGAAGCCAGTGGTGGTCGTGGTATCGAAGAGGTCGTCAGGCGTCATCGCAAGCTCTCCGTGAGGTAAGGGGCGGCTGACGTTGTGATCACCATACGACGAGTTGGGATAGCAGTATGACTGGGCGTCTTTGCCGAACAGTCAGCCCGCTGCTGCCGACAGCAACGGTGACAGCAACAGGGCCAGACGTAGAGAGCCGGTGGTGGAGGGCTACGGATCAGCGCCCGACGTCATAGACGTGCGCGGACGGTGCCGGACAGTACGCCCAGAACTTACAAGCGAGGGGTCCGGATACCACTCCGGCGTGGAACGGGTCGCTGGCGTGTGAGGGTTATGGGGCGTCGGGCTGGTCGGTAGCGTTGGCGGTGGTGGCGGCCGATGGGTCGGTGGTGCGTCCTGTGCTATGCGAGGGGGGTCCGGGTGGATTCCTTGCCGGAGTTGACGTTCGGGCAGCGGTTGAAGGTCTATCGGGAGCGGTCCGGGAAGTCTCGGACGGTGCTGGGTGGGTTGGTGGGCCGCAGCGCCGAGTGGGTCAAGGCGGTGGAGACGGATCGGATTCTGCCGCCGCGAATTCACATGCTGGATCGCATCGCGCGAGCCTTGAAGATCGACGTGTCCGCCTTGGCTGCGGAGCTGGGCGATCGGTCTGTTGTGGTCAACGGGCCGGAGCATCCGGCGTTGGTGTCGGTCCGGGCGGCCCTGAATCAGGTGGCGCTTCCTGATGACGCGCCGCCGGAGTCGTTGTCTGGTCTGCGGGAGCGGCTTGCGGCGGGGTGGCGGGCGCGTCATCAGGCGGCGGATCACCGTACGGTGCTGGGCGGGCTGTTGCCGGGGTTGCTGCGGGACGGGCAGCGGGCCGTGTTGGCGTACGAGGGTGACCAGCGGCGGGAGGCGCAGGCCCTGTGGGCGGAGACGCTCGGGCTGGCACAGATGTTCGTCGCCTACCAGCCTGCCGCCGAGTTGTTGTGGCGGGTGACGGATCGGGCGATGGTGGCGGCGCAGGAGTCCGGTGATCCGGAGGCGCTCGCCCGTGCGGGGTGGTTCCTGTGTCAGGTGCATCGGGAGGCCGGTGACTGGGACACCGCGATGAGGGTGACGCTGGAGGTGTTGTCGGCGTTGGAGGCGCGGGCGGCTGACGGGAGCACCAATCTGTTGGCGTTGTGGGGTGCGCTGAACTTCGAGGCCGCGTACACGTCTGCTCGTGCTGGTGAGGAAGGTCGTGCCTGGCGGTACTGGGACCGCGCGGACCAGGTGGCGCAGCGCCTGCCGGAGAGCTTCTATCAGTCGCAGACGTCGTTCTCGCGGGTCATCATGGGTGCTCATGCGGTGACGGTGGCGGTGGAGTTGCAGCAGTCGGGCGAAGCGGTGCGGCAGGCCCGTCGCCATGATGCGGCGGCGATTCCGTCGAGGCCGCGTCGGGCACGCCACCTGATCGAGGTCGCGCGGGCGCACTACGGCAAGGACGACAAGGAAGCGACCGTGGCGGCGCTGCGGCAGGCGTACGAGTCTGCTCCGGAGACGATCCGGTTCAACGGGTACGCCCGCCAGATCACCATGGACCTGCTCGACGGTCCGCGTTCCACCCGGGATGCCGCCCGTGACCTGGCGACGAAGGTCGGACTCGTCTCCTGAACCAGGGGTAGGAACCTTACCCATCCCGCCCGGCCACCGACCGTAGCTTTCCGCTCACGGGATGCGGTGGTCGGTGCGAGTCACGCCCGGCCGCCGTGTCCCTCAGCCAGAGGGCGACCGAGCCGCCCTCATGAGCGACGAGGGAGGGTACGTGCGGCGCGTCTCATACGACGAATACGTCTCCGCCACCGCGTTGACCTTCGCCCGGCGGCATCGGCCGGTGTGGTCCTGGCAGCACTGGCGGCGCATCTGCAACTGCGGAGCCGACCTGCCGTGCCGAGCCCGACACCGGATACCGATCACCCGAGGACGCTGGCCGCAGACGGAGGACCAGCGATGACCAGCCACGGTCCGATGATGCCGATCTGGAGCTGCGGCGGGTGTGACCTCCCGTGGCCGTGCCCGACCCGGCGGCGGGAACTGCGCGCGGAGTACGCCGACGCGCCGGTGTCGCTGGCGCTCTACCTCGGGGCCTACCTCATTCAGGCCGCCGAGGACATGCCCTGGACAGCAGCCGGCACCCTGCACCGCCGATTCATCGGCTGGACGAGACAGCCGCCGGAAGTACAGCAGCGAAGTACAGCAACCGTGCCACCCGCACCGGACCGGAACGAGCGTCACCAGCCCAGATGACCTCGTACGACACCCGATCCGGCCGGTCTGCCGTGAGTTCACACCGAAGAGGTCACTGGTTCGATCCCAGTATCGCCCACAAGTCCCCAGGTGCCCCCTGTCCGCAGAACGCGCGGACCAGGGGGCCTTGTCATTTCTGCTCCGGGGGCCGAGCCCCCGGATAGCCCACGATGCGGTGGGTGCGGCGCACAGAGCTTGTAAGCGAGTGCTCCGGGGTATCACCGGCCCCGGCATGCCAGCATGCTGCGCGGACGGCCGCGACCGAGTAAGCGGGGGTCGCATAGCAAGTCACTAGCTTGGAACGCGCAGCCGGGCACCAGTGCCGGAGGCTGGCCTCGCGATGCCGGCAAGCGCGCGTCTGGCCAAGAGCATGCGGAAGGCCACGGCCGCCCGTTGGTACTCAGCCTCAGCTTCCGGGCTCCGCTGCGTCCGTGTCGGCTCCACGGCGGCTGGCGCTTGCGTCGATGATGCTGGCGGCTGAGCTTGCAGTGTCGCGTCCAAGCCCCGTGGAACCGGAGGCGCTTCGATGGTCGCCACGCCCTCTGCATTCCCTTGATGACGAGCAAACGTGTGCCACACGTGCCAGCCCATCAGTGCGCTAATCACCGCAAAGAGTGCAGCGGCCGGCCACATCTCGGCATCCTGCGACGCTGTACCCACGACCGCTACCACGGTGTTGATACCCATGATGGCGAGGAGGCCGACCCGCGCGGCTGGCCACTTGATGTACGCCTTCACGATCCAGTACATGGCAACGAACGGGATTGCGATCATGGCGCCGGCAATCCACAGACAGCCCACTCTGCCCGTCACGGTCGGGGCGGAACTCGGCTGGGAGAGTGCAGTGGAGCGGGTGCGATTGACGCGGTGGTCATTGACCCAGTGGCCACGTCTCCAATGCCTACGACGCCGGTAGGTCGTCATGGGGCTCCCTCGCTGGGCATCGGCGATCGCTCCTTCCCCCGCAACCGGACTACGAAAGCGCACCGCCATGTCAGCAGGCCATGGGAGAGGCCCACGGCGTACCAGGGCCCCAGCGGTGTTTCCTCAATTGTCAGCAGAGAATCCAAAGGGGAAACCTTCAGGATCCGCAGGGGCAGGGTAATCACCAAGATCCACTATGGCAGTCGTCCGACCGGACACTCCAGGACGAGACACTGCGGCAGGGGCCAAGGCGGCAGAGGCGCCAGGGCCGCCGAGCAGCCGAGGGAGCAGCCAAACCGGCGAGCACCTGTAAACGACCACGGACCGGGACGGCATCTTGAACAGGAAAAGCAGGCGTAGACCCAGCGCCGGGAGACGGACTCACATGAGCAGGTCAGCCTCTATCGCAAGGTCCGGAAGGGAAAACAGCAGCATCGGCCAGCGGCAGACGACATGGGACGGCAAGGTCGCCGAGCTTCCGTCCGTACAGGCGTCAAGGTTGTCTTGGCGTCAACCGGACTGCGCGGTCTCCTATCCGACAGGCATCATGCAGCGCCAACACTCGATGCTACTTTCTGTGATGGAATTTCCCACTGTCCGTGGTGTGTCGTCGAGGCTTGGAGGGTTTGATGAGGATCAAGCGAGCCATGGCGGTGCTCGCCTCGGTGATTGCCGCGACGGCAGCGATAGTCGCCGTCGGGACACCGGCGCAGGCGTTCGGCCCGTCCTACTGCAACAGTTCCACCTGCTCGTTGTCGAACTCACCGAGCACCGGTGGCATCTACTTCGAGATGCCACGGGCCACCGCAGTCACGATGCTGTGCTGGACTGACAATCAGTGGTGGAACGGTACCAACCGCTGGTTTAAGGTCGACTCGGTGTACGGGCGTGGTTACATGATCGCCACCCAGGTGTCGAACCAGACGAAGGTCGGCCACTGCTAGTACGACAGCCATCGATTGCCCGTTCCATGTCCGACGCAGAGGGCGGCATTGGTCTGCACCCGACAACCGGCTGAGGGTCAACGTTCCGTGGCCGCCGCGAGTCAGGCCGGCACGGTTGCGCCGGCCAAGCCCACCAGACCACGTCCCGTCGCCGCATGGCACCAGTGTAAGTCGATCAATCGGGTGACCAACTGGATGACGACCGGGGCGGTTGACGCCAAACCCGACGGACGACGGTGAACAACCGAATAGGTCGCTGCCGGACAGCAGCGACCTACCCCGCCGACGTGTTGTAGCGATCAAGTGTCGCTTTAGACGTCGAGGCGTCGCGGAAGACGAGTTCCCATGGGCCGGTGTTCACGTCCATGTCCTTGCCGAAGCCGATCCACTTTCCGGCCATCCGTCGACCGGTCGGCTCGGCGATGAGCTGGATTGCCCCGTGGTACCGGGCGCCCCGGTAGTAGCCGGTCGGGTCGGTCTGCTCTACCCAGGTGCCGGTGACGACGGCACCGTCCAGAGTCAGGTCCAGCGAGAGAGACGAGGACGCCGAGCCAGGCAGGCTGCGTGCCGTCAATCGATCGCCGTGCTGGAGCAGCACCACGAAGTGTTGTCCAGCGAAGGAGTCCCCTCGCCCGCTGGAGTAGAACTGGTAGCGGCTGAGCCACACGCCTTCGTACGAACGGCCGGTTGTCGTGGGCTTGGACGTCGGTGTCGGCGTAGCCAGGCTGGACACGGGAGAAGTCAGGTCGTGGCCGCCGTGGTCGTCGTCAGCGACATGCCCGTTGGGTACCGCTGCGAAGCCCAAGAGTGAGATGGGTAGCCCGGTGACGACTTCCAGCGCGCGGGCGTAGACGGGGCGCGGCGCGGCGATCGTGCCGGACTCCCATCGCTGGACGAGTCGCTTGTTGGCGTCATTGGGCTCGCCGACGCGGTGGCCCGCGGCCTGGAGCGCGCGAGCGAAGTCGTCCTGGCTCATCCGCATGCCGGTGCGGACAGCGCGCAACGCGGTGTTGGGGGCGGTCATGACCGTCACCCTAGCGTCATGTCGCCCAAATGTCGCCGGCTATGTGGTTGATTTGTCGGGTCTTGTGCCGTCGCAACAGGTGACATCCCGACGTCACTGTGGATCTGCGACGGTCAGCGTGCCGCCGCTTCCTACAGGCGGAGGTCAAGGATGCCGGGTAAAGGCGACGAGCCGGCGGTCAGTCGGGGTGAGCAGATCCAGGCGGCCGAGCGGGAGGCGGCGAAGCGTCGGCTGTTGGCCGAGGCGGAGGCGGATCGAATCCCGGTGGAGGAGACCACGCGGGCGGTGCCGGATCGGCGGTGGCGTCGTGGGCGTCGTTGAGCTGTTGCCGGTGGGGCGGCGGGTGGCGTACTGGCGGGGGCGGCGGAAGCTGTCGCAGCAGGTGTTCGCCGATCGGTTGGGGAAGTCGAAGAGTTGGGTGGACAAGGTTGAGCGGGGAGTGCGCTCGCTGGACAAGGTGTCCACGCTTCAGGAGGTCGCGACGGTCCTGCGTATCGACGCGGCGGTGCTGCTGGGCCGGGACGTCCAGCCGACGGATGTGTCCGACCGGACCGCAGACGTCGAACGGGTCCGCGCGGCCCTGTCGCGGTACGCGATTCCCCTCGGCCGACCGGCGGGCAGTCGTCCGCTGCCGTCCGGCGCGCAGGTGGACCGGCAGGTCGCCTACGTCTGGACGACTTTCCAGCACGCCCGCTACGAGCGGGTGGCCGACCGGCTGCCGGAGTTGCTGGCCGACGTCGAGCACGCTCACGCGGCGGATCCGGTGGCGGGTCGGGGGTCGCTGGTGGAGGCGTACCGGATCACCGCGTCGCTGTTGGTGAAGATGGGTGAGCCGGATCTGGCGTGGCTGGCGGTCGATCGGGCGATGACCGCTGCCACCGGGGACCGCATCCTGGTGGCTGCGGCAGCGGTGCAGCTCGGTCAGGTGCTGCGGGGGTGTGGGCAGGTGCGGGCGGCCAGGTCGGCGATGTTGGCCGCCGCCTACCGGATCGCGCCGCAGGTCGTCGAGGAAGGCGCACCTGAGGAAGTGTCGCTGGGCGGGGCTCTGCTGGTGCAGGCGGCGTTGGCTGCCGCCCGATCAGGTGACGAGACGGCGGTGGCTGATTTGCTCGACGAGGCGGCAGCGTTGGCCGTCCAGGTCGGTGACGGGCATGATCACCACCGCACCGGGTTCGGGCCCACGGCGGTGCAGGCGGCCAGGGTGAGCGCAGCGGTGGAGTTGGGCGACGGCGGCGACGCGGTGGCGTGGCATGAGAAGGCGACCGACCGGGACGGTTGGCGGTGGTTGCCCGTCGAGTACCGCGCCGGGCACCTGATCGACGCCGCCCGCGCGTACCTGCACACCGATGATCCGATCAACGCCGGCCGGGCACTGGTGGAGGCCGATCGGATGGCGCCGGCCGAGGTCCGGCACCGTCCGGCGGGCCGGGACGTACTCGCTCAGATCGTCCGCGACCCCACCGCCCCGACCACGCTCGTGCACCTCGCCGCCACCATCGGGGTGGGCTGAGGATGACCGCGCCGTTCCTGTCCCTGGCCCAGATCCGCAACCGACTGATCCTGACTGCCCGCTGGGTACTGCGCGACCACCGACCCGGCCCCGACGGCTGCTGCCCGATCTGCCGCACGGCGGACTGTCCAGTGGCTGCCGCCGCGCGGGACGTCCTCCGATCGGCGAAGGAAACACGGCTGTGGAGTACCGCAGGACAGCCGGAAGAGGGTGACTCCGGCTGACTGCGGTCGTCGACCTGCATCGGTTGACCTCAACCTGACGTCAGGTTGCATGCTCTCGATGTTCGCGTCGGCGAACGGACGGGAGCGGGTGGAATGCGAGTGGTCCAGGTAGTTCGTTTCGGGGGACCCGAGGTGCTGGTGCCGGCTCAGGTGCCAGATCCGGTGGCCGGACCGGACCAGGTCGTGGTCAGCGTGGCGGTGGCGGGGATGACGTTCGTCGAGACGCAGATCCGGCGTGGCACCGACAGGTGGCATGAACGGCCGGAGGTGCCGTACGTGCCGGGAACTCTGGTCGCCGGGCTGGTGAGCGCGGTCGGTGCGCAGGTGGATCCGGCGTGGCGGGGACGGCGCGTTCTGGCCCGCACGCGCGAGACCGGCGGTTTCGCCGAGCAGGTGGTGGCGCTGGTCGGGGATCTGTTTCCGGTGCCGGACGGCCTGGGTCTCCCGGAGGCCACCGCCCTGTACAGCGATGGCAGCACGGCGCAGGGGTTGGTCGAGCACGCCACCATCGGCGCCGGTGAGTGGGTTCTCGTCGAAGCGGCGGCAGGTGGGGTGGGCAGCCTGTTGGTGCAGCTCGCCCGTGCGGCGGGCGCGAGGGTGGTCGGAGCTGCGCGCGGGTCCCGGAAGCTCGATGTGGTCAGGGGCCTGGGCGCCGACGCGGTGGTCGACTACTCCGAACCGGGCTGGGCCGGGCGGGTCCTCGAAGCGACCGGCGGCAGGGGAGCGGATGTGGTGTTCGACGGTGTCGGCGGCCCGATCGGGCGGGCCGCGTTCGAGGTGACGGCCCGTGGCGGTCGGTTCTCGGTGCACGGTGCGTCCAGCGGCGAGGCCACGGTCATCGAGCCCGCCGAGGCGCGTCGCAGGGGTGTGGAGGTGATCGGCATCGAGCAGCTGTTCGGGTTCGGGCCGGAAGTGGCGCGGTGGGCGGAGCAGATGTTCGCCCGGGCGGCGGCGGGAGTGGTGCGGCCGGTCATCGGGCAGACCTTTCCGTTGGAACGTGCCGCCGATGCCCACGCGGCGATCGAGAACCGCACCGCAGTGGGGAAGACCCTGCTGCTGATCTGAGCGCCTCGGAAACCGACCGGGCTGCGTCGGGGCATCACTGCCCCGACGCAGCCCCTGCTCCGGTGCGGTCAGAGCCAGTTCTTGTGCCACCTCTGGTAATTGCCGTTGTTGCACGGTTCGGCGTAGGCCCATCCGCTGTAATTGTTGTCGGCACACCGGCCGGTCAATTCGTTCGCCACTCGCGACGGCTGCGTGAGGAAGTACCAGAATTGGAGCGGCTGGCTGTTCTCGCACGCTGCGGTGTAGAGGTCACCGTTGTAGTTGGTGGAGAGGCATCGACCCGTGGCGACGTTCACCATGATGTATCGGTGGACGATGGGGGCGGCGGGCAGGTCGTACCACTTCTGGTTGTTTCCGCCGTTGCAGGCCAGGGTGTAGACGGTGCCCGACGAGTTGCTGTCCAGGCAGAGCCCGGTCTGCACGTTGCGCAGGTGGTACACGGGCGCCGCTGCGGCGGACGCCGCCTGTGGCGCGGCGATCACCGTCATGAGGCTGGCGAGGAGGGTGATCACCATGGTGAACAGCGCCCCGGCGGACTTGCTACGGATCATTCTGCGGTCTCCCGGATGAGGTGATGACATTCGCCGTGGTTGCTCACGCTGAATAGTGAGCTTTGTGGACGGCGGCGGCAGTCATTACATCGACACGGTTGTTGTCGGCGCAAGTTTCGATCCGGTGACCCTCTACACAAGATCTGTAGTGAACTTTGGGCGAGTGGTGTCGTAGCGGCGGATAAGTGTTGTCGGTCACGTGAACCATCGGCCGCCCGGATCGTCGTCATCGGTATGCGGGAAATTCGATCCACCGCGCGTGGGAAATCCACAGCGCGCTTCGTCCGAGCACTATCGACGCTGCTGCTGATACCGGTGGCGGTGCTGGCCCCCTCCCCCTCCCCGGCCCAGGCGACAGCACCGGCGGCGGCGGTCCAGACAGCCGCCGTCGACCCGACCGCCGCGAACCTGACCGCTGCCAACCGGATCGAGCCCGTCGCCGGGATGCCCGACTGGTCCCGCGCGGGCTATCTGGGTGGCGCGCCGTTGCCGTCCGACGGCGACCTGGCCGGTGGCGCCTGCACGATCAGCACGGCTCGGCTCGCCAGCGAGTTCGGCGTCCGCGCGAACGACAGCATCGACGACAGCAGCGGCCTTCAGGCCGCGATCGACCAGATCAAGGACTCCTGCTCGCCCTCGGGCAACCACCGCCGGCTCTCCCTGATCACCCTGCCCGCCGGGCGGATCGACATCACCCGGCAGATCTACGTCGACGCCAGCTTCCTGATCCTGCGGGGCCAGGGTGCGGGCGACGGCGGCACCCGCGTCGTCTTCCGGCCGGGCGCCGACACCCGGTACGACACGCTTACCGCCGACGGCAGCCGGTGGCACCAGGACTCGATGATCTGGGGCACCGCCCCCGACGAGGGCAGGGGCGGCTGGATCTGGCCCGGTCGTGCGCTGTTCAAGGTGCAGACCCGCGAGGTCGCCGAGCGGTACCTGGACGAGTGGATTACCGCACCGCGCAACCGCAAGGACCTGTTCGAGGGGTCGATCAACCAGCACTGGGCCTCGGGCGTGAAACTGGCTGCGGCCTCCGGCGACCCGGGCTTCTCGGCCCGTACCGGACGCTCTGTGATCCACATCGACGCGGCGGCGAAGATGGACCGGTTCGTCGTCGGTGGCTACGTCTGGGTCGGCGCCGCGAACAGCCGGAACTTCTACGAGCAGCAGGGCCTGTCGCCGGACGACCCGGGCGTCCGCGAGAACCTGCACATGCGCCAGCAGATGTTCCGGGCGGTCCAGGTGGACCGCACCCGCAAGACCGTGACCCTCGACCGGCCGCTGGAGTACGACGTGCCGGTCGACTCGACGTCGGACGGCTCGGCGCCGATCGGCAGCACCGCCTACACCAGCAAGATCACGCCGTTGCGCGTGGTCGAAGGGGTCGGCTTCGAGAACTTCGCCTTCAGCCAGGAACTGCTGGACATGCCGAAGCACGGCGGTGGTCGCTACACCACGCCGCCGGGCGACGCGGTGCACAACTACGGCAACCTCGCGCCCGAGTACGCCATGCACGGCCTCGCCTTCAAGTGGGCCGCGAACAGTTGGGTGCGCGGACTGACCGGCACGATGACCGGCTCGCACCCGGTCGTCACGGAGGTCGCCCGCAACCTGCAGATCGAGCACAACACCTTCGACGGCGCGTGGAACAAGGGCAAGGGCGGCAACGGCTACCTGCGCGGCAGCCGGGTGTGGGACTCGCTCTGGGCCTACAACACCAGCCGGAACCTTCGGCACTTCACGTTCCAGTGGTCGGCCAGCGGCAACGTGGCGTTCCGCAACGACCTCGACTCCGACCTCAACCTGCACGGCGGCTGGGAACGGTACAACCTTTTCGAGGGCAACACCGTACGCGTGCCGTACGAGCACCGGTCCGGCAACTGCACCGCGAACTGCGGCGGTGAGGGCGGCGAGCTGGAGGACGGCACCTGGTTCCCGATCTGGTGGGCGGCGGCGGCCAAGGCGATCAAGTGGTCCGGTGCCTCCGGCCCGCAGAACGTCTTCCACCAGAACACCCTGATCAAGCAGTCCACGCCCGGCGGCCCGTTCCTGCCGTACGCGCCCTACTCGGTGGGTAGCGGCAACAGCAGCGCGATCTACCAGTTCGGCTCCGACGCGAACAACCCGCGCGCGTTCGCCCCCTTGAGCCAGGGCGGCGCACCGATCAAGGACTGGGCCGGGCGGGAGACCGCGACCTTCGACGGCCAGGGCGTCGTCGTCCGCAACGAGCGGTGGCCCTCCCTGTTCCTCCGCGACGTCGGCCAGCTCGATCCCCGGGACGAGAACCGCCAGGAGGTCATCACCTGGAACATGCAGGGAGCGGGGTCCGCGGCGGATGGCAGCTACCAGAACAAGTACCAAGAGGTGAGGAGCTTCCTCACGCAGAGCCAGGCATTCGTCGTAGCTCTGCAGGAAGCCGGAGTGCCCTCGCCGGGCATGACCCGTCTAGCCCAGCACCAGCAGAATGTCTACGATCGGGGCAATGTCCCGAATGGCCCGGGATTCCCGACCGTCGATGAGTACCGCTGGGGCAGCGAAGGGCGCCCCGGTAGCGCGAGGTTGTACTGGTTGCACACCGACACCTCGCCGGCGGGCTTCGGGCGAGTCAACCTGGCGGTGGCCACCCGAGAGCCGGCGGACGAGGTCATCGTGGTCGCCGCCGGACTCAACGGCTCCCGTCCCGCTCTCGGCGTGCGGCGCGGCGAGACGGTGTTCTTCACCGTGCACGGCTGGTCGCCCGGCGGCCCCGACACGCCAGCTCTATTGCAGAACATTCGTACGCACATGCAGAACAACCCGGGCCCGAACGGTCCTTACGAATGGATCGTGCTCGGCGACTTCAACCGGGAACCGAACAATCTCCGTAACGCGCTGCCTGCGCAACAGTTCGGAGTGATGGATCCGCCTCAGCACACGCATCCCACCCAGAATCCGACGCACAGTTATGACTACGGGGTGACGGATTTCGGGGGCGGGGCGCCGACCCTGCTCAACGCCAGGACACTGACGACGACCGTCTCCTCGGATCACTTTCCCGTCCGGTACAGCCTGACGCTGCGCGCGGCTGCGGAGAACCCACCGCTTGCCACTCCGACGCTGCCGGGCCTGGCGTTGCTGCGCAACGCCGCCACCACGAACGTGGCCGACGTCGAGCCGGGCGGTGGCCCGCTGGTTCCGGACACCGCCTATGACGCGGGACGGGACCAGCGGTGGCGGCTGGACTGGGACTACGAGTTCGACGGTCACCTGCGGCTACAGAACGTGGCGGACGGCCGGTACATCGGGCTGGAGAGCAGCGCGCCGAACTCCCGCGCCGCGCTCAGCTCGGCACGGAGGCTCGACCAGTTGTGGCGGCCGATCATCGCCGACAACGGCGCGTGGACGCTGCGGAACCACGTGAACGGACAACTGCTCACCGCCATCACGCCCGGTGACTTCCTGCTGGGTGTCCGGGACGCGGACGGTTCGGCGGAGCAGCTCTGGTTCTTCGCCTCCCAGACCGAGGTCGGCGAACGGCGGGAGATCCGGCACGTGGCGACGTCGCCGCAAGGGGAGACCGAGATCGATGTCGCCGATCCGGACGGCGTCGAGAATCGACCGGTGCGGCTGCTGCCGAACGACACGGCGACCGAAGGCTGGGAGCCGATCTTCGTCGGCCAGCGGGGTGCCGACCGCTGCTTCCATCTGCTCTTCGGTGACGAGTACCTGACGTCGTCGCCCGGCGGGACGGAGCCGCTGCCGGGTGGGCAGGTGGTACTGGAGCCGTACGCGCCGAACAGCGACGGCCAGGTGTGGTGCATGCACCAGGACACCGACTCGATGAGCATCTACAACATGACCGGGTTCCACGGTGCACCGGTTCCGTTGTACCTGACCGACCACGGGGTCCACGCCCAGCTCACGGTGGAGTTCGCCGGCTCCGACGGCGTCGAGAACTGGCGCTGGGCGGACTGACTCACGTCGAGGCGGCCCCAGGCCGGGCAGGTCGCCTGGGGCTGCCTCAGCCGGCGCACCGATACCGACGAATGAGATCCCCGCACCCGTTGGTGCGGGAGGAAGGAACTCGCCATGGAACGACTTCAGGGTAAGACCGCGCTGGTCACGGGCGGAGCGATGGGAATGGGAGCGGCAACCGTGCGCCGGTTCGTGACGGAGGGCGCCCACGTGGTCATCGCCGACGTCAACCGCACCGTGGCGGAGGCGCTCGCCGCGGAACTCGGGCCGCAGGCCGTCGCCGAGAGACTCGACGTCCGGTCGGCAGAGGAGTGGGCAGCCCTCGTCGGGCGGACGGAGGAGCGCTTCGGCTCCGTCGACATCCTGGTCAACAACGCCGGCATCGCCGACCCCGCTCCACTGGAGCAGTGGGACGCCGCGCGGTTGCAGCGTACGTTGGACGTCAACCTGATCGGTGTCTTCAACGGCATCCAGGCCGTCGTCCCGGCGATGAAGCGGGCCGGCGGCGGATCGATCGTCAACATCGGCTCCGTCGGCGCTCTCCAGGGCGTGCCGAGGATGTCCGGCTACGTGGTGTCGAAGTGGGGCGTACGGGGCCTGACCAAGACCGCCGCGCTGGAGTTGGGCGTCCACGGGATCCGTGTGAACGCGGTGCACCCCGGCCAGATCCAGACGCCGATGACCGAAGGAGTCACGTTCGACACGAGCAACGTCGCGCTCGGCCGGGTCGGGCAGCCGGACGACATCGCCCGGATCGTCCTCTTCTTCGCCAGCGACGACTCGGCGTTCGTCACCGGCAGCGAGGTGGCGGGCGACGGTGGGCAGATCGCCGGCCCGGCCGACTACCAGGGTCTGCCTCAATGACGGGCACGCCACACCCGAGGGTGGGAGAGGGGGTGCGGCCTCAGGTGAACCGGCGGACCTGATCGCGGCGGTGGCCCCAGACGGTGAGTCCGGCGAGGACCGTGATCCAGACCGCGAGCATCACCAGTGACAGTGGCCCGACGGACTCCCCGGTGAGCGCGACCAGCACCAGGTCGGTCGCGCCCCGGGTGGGTACGAAGGGTGCGATCTGCTCGATGATCTTCGGCGTGTCCGCGTCGTCGAAGAACATCCCGCCGGCCACCGCCAGCGGCAGGAAGCCGACGCTGTTGGCGATGGCGGCCACCCGCATCGACATCAGGTAGCCCATCGCCAGCCCCAGCAGGGTGAAGGTCACCACCGCGACCATCAGCGCCCCCGCCGCCAGCAGTACCCGTGACGGCGGAGCCGAGGCGGCGGTGAACACTCCGGCCACCAGCAGGATCGGGATGACCGCCGCGGCGACGACCGCCAGCCCGACCAGCAGATAGCCGGACATCTGCGGCCCGATTCCGCCGGGCAGGGTGCGCAGGTAGTTTCCCCAGGCTGACTCCCGCTGCGCCGCGATCGCCACGCTGAAGTGACCGACGCAGGCCATGAGCACCCCGAACACCACCAGGGTCGCGGTGGCCGAGGTGATCGCCGCCGGGTCCTGGCCGATGAAGGGTACGACGAAGAACACCATGACTCCGACCGGAACCAGTGCCACGGTCAGGAACATGGTGGGCGTCCGGATGGTGTCGGCGAGGTTCCGCCGCGTGTAGGTCATGGTCAAGGAGGACATCGAACGGCCTTTCCGGTCAGGTGGTCCGCCGATCGCCGGTGATCGCCAGGAAGGCGTCCTCCAGCGAGGCGGATTCGATCTCGATGTCGGTGAAGGACGCGCCGGCGGTCACCAGTTCCCGGACCAGCGCGGCGGCATCGTTGGTGAGCAGATGGGCGCGGTCGTCGTCCGGCTCGATCGAGGCGACTCCGCTGAGTGCGGGCAGCACCGGGTCGGTCAGTGTGACCCGCTTGAGCCGTACCCGGCCACGGATCTCGGCGATACCGCCGTCGGCGATGACCCGGCCATGGTCCATCACCACCACCCGGTCGGCCAGTGCCTCCACCTCCTCGATGTAGTGGCTGGTCAGCAGCACGGCTCCGCCGTCGGCGTGGAAGGACCGGATGCCGTCCCACAGCGCCCGCCGGGCGTCCACGTCGAGACCGGTGGTGGGTTCGTCCAGGAACACCAGCCGGGGCCGCCCGGCGAAGGCCAGCGCGACCGCGACCCGCCGCTGCTGTCCGCCGGAAAGACCGCCGGCCTGCCGGTCGGCCAACGAGGTGAGGTCGAAGCGGTCGAGTAGTTCGGCCCGGTCCACTGGATCGGGGAAGTGCGCCGAGACGAAGTCCACCAGTTCGGCGACCCGCCAGGTCTCCGGGAGCCCGGTCTCCTGCGGCGTCACGCCGATCATGCGGCGGGTCGACTCGCTGCGTGGGTCACCGCCGCACAGCTCGACACTGCCGGAACTGGGCCGGAGCAGGCCGGTCATGACGTTGATCAGGGTGGACTTTCCGGCACCGTTGGGACCCAGCAGTCCGAGTACCTGCCCGGCCGGGATGTCCAGGGACACACCGTCCAGCGCGGCCTTGTCGTGGTAGCGGCGGGTGAGGTCGCGTACGCGGGCGAGGACGGTCATGCGGCGGCCTCCGGGACCTGTCGGTGCGGGTCGGACATGATCGACGGAAGGTCGGGGAAGGCGAACGGGCTCGGCTCACCGTGCGGTACGACCGGCCACGCCTGCCCGGTCCCGCCGCGTGTCAGCACCAGCTCGGCGACCTCGGCGACCCGTTCGGGCGACAGGACGGCCACTCCCAGGTCGCTGATGAAGGGGACCGCCTCCCCCAGGATCGGGGTGTCGACGAAGGTGGGGCACAGCGCGTTGACGGTGACGCCCCGGGCGGCCACGATCGGCGCGACGGAGCGGACCAGCCCGATCACCGCGTGTTTGGTGGCGGCGTAGATCGGGTTCATCGGGCTCTCGCTCAGGCCGGCCAGGCTGGAGGTGGCCAGGATCGCGCCGGATCCCTGCGCGGTGAACACCCCCAGAGCGGCGTGCAGCCCGTAGACCACCCCGTCGAGGTTGACCGAGACCAGGTCGCGGTAGTGCTCGGGCCGGAAATCGTCGGTGAAGCTGCCCTGTTCACCGATTCCGGCGTTCAGCACGGCGACGTCGAGGCGGCCGAAGTGCGTGGTCGCGGCCTGGACGGCGGCGATGTTGTCGGCCAGCCGGGCGACGTCGGTACGCACGAAGGCGCCGGCAACCTCCCGGGCGACCGCCTCCCCGGCCGGATCGACGTCGGCGATGACGACGCGGGCGCCGCCGGCCGCGAAGCGACGGGCGATGGCCGCACCGATTCCGCTGGCGCCACCGGTGACGAGTGCGACTGTGCCGTCGAGGGGGTTCATGTCTTCTCCGTGCGGGACGGGACCGGCCGGGTGGCGTGGTCGATGGCGGTGGTGATCTCCCGCACGTAACGGTCGATGTCGAGGGCGGGATCGCGGGAGAGCGCGGTGGGCACGGCGTCGATCACGCCGCGCACGATCCGGGCCATGACGGTGACGTCGAAGTCCCGGAAGTCGCCGCATTCCTGCCCCGCCGTCAACAGGTGCTCCAGCGGCAACAGCAGTTGCCGGTCGAATTCGGCGGGGTCGGCGTCGGACACATCGGCCAGGCCGCCGCTGGTGAGGATCTCGACGAGGGCGATCATCCGGGCCGGGTGGACGCGCATGTACTCCAGGTTCGAGCTGATGTAGGCGCGCAGTTGGCCCGCAGGCGTGGTCTCGGCGTCGATCACCGGTGCCATGGATGCCGCCGCGTCGGTGTAGACGGTCGTGACGACCTGGGTGATCAGCTCGGACTTCCCCGCGAAGTGATACGAGATCAGTCCTCGGCTGATCCCCGCACGAGTGCCGATCTTGCCCATCGACGCACGGTGATAGCCGACCTCAGCGATGGTCTCCACGGCGGCGTTCACGATCTGCGCCCGCCGCGCCTCCTCGATGAAGGTGCGTGACTGGCTGCCGGGTTCAATATTTGGCACCATGGCCAAAATTTAGCACGCACTGCCAACGGCCCGTCAGTGCAGCCAGTTCCGCGGGGATCTGTGGGCGGCTCCGAGGACCGCGCGCCGCCGCGCGGGCGAGTCGTGCGTAGGTCGGGTGCCGGGATGCCGCTCAGCGTGCGGTGTGACGGAGGCCGTCGACGACGAGCGTCAGGACCTGGTCCGCATTGGTGCGGAAGCTCGGGTGGTCGTAGGCCGCGCAGATGCCGTTGATGGCGATCATGACGGCGTCGGCGCTCACGTCGTCGCGGATGGATCCGGCCTCGGCGGCGTCGGTCAGGAGGTCGGCGATGACCTGGTGCAGGGCCTGGGCGCCCTCGGCCAGGGTCTCCGAGCGGGTCGTCATGAGCGTCGCGAGGGTGCGGGCGAGACCCTCGTGGGCGTCCAGGTGGGCTACGAAGCCGCGCAGGAAGGACTCCAGTGCCTCGTCGGCGGGGAGGGCGGCGTGCAGCTCGCGGGCGCGGTCGCACAGCGCGGCGAGTTCTTCGCGGTAGACCGCCTCGGCCAGGGCCTCCCGGGTGGGGAAGTGGCGGTAGAGCGTGCCGGTGCCCACGCCGGCCAGCTTGGCGAAGTCGTCGAAGCGCAGGTTGAAGCAGTTCTTGGCGAAGAGTTCGCGGGCCTTGGCGATCAGGGCTTCGCGGTTGCGGCGGGCGTCGGCGCGGAGCGGCTTGGCGTCGGTCACGTGAGGTCCCAGGTTGACAAGTGGAGACTGTCTCCATATTTTTGGAAGTGGAGGCAATCTCCAATTATAGGGTACGAGGTGGCGCGTGAAGATCTTGATGTTCGGTCGGGGCGTTGTCGGTGCAGCCTATGGGTGGGCCCTGGAACGGGCCGGGCACCATGTCGAGTTCTACGTCCGGCCGGGGCGGGCGGCGACGTACGGGGACACGATCGACGTTGATCTGCTGGATGCGCGACGGCGGCCGTGGGGGAAGCGGGTCGTGGAGAAGTGGCCGGTGCGCCTCCGCGAGTCGCTGGAGCCGGACCATGACTTCGACCTGATCGTGCTGAGCGTGCAGCACTACGGCTTCGCCGAGGCGGCGGCATTCCTGGGGCCACGCGTGGGCGGGGCCACCGTGCTCGTCTTCAACAACCTGTGGGTCGAGCCGCTCACCGCGATCGAGCATCTCCCCACCGAGCAGGTGGCCTGGGGCTTTCCCGGGGCCGGCGGCGGGTTCGGCGACGACGGGGTGCTGCGGGCGTCCCTGCTGCCGATGGTCTTCCTCGGTACGCTCGACCGGCCGCCGACCGAGCGGGAGCGGGCCGTCCGCGAGGTGTTCCGCGGGGCCGGGTTCCGGACCCAGGAGAACTCCGACTTCCGGGGCTGGCTGGCGGTCCACTTCGTCCAGAACGCGGGTCTGCACACGCAGAGCCTGCGGCGGGGTTCCCTGTCCACGCTGACGCGGGGCGACATGCGCGAAGCGATCCTCGCCGTCCGCGAGCTGCTACCGCTGGTCGAGGCGCGGGGCGTCGACCTGCGGCGGCATCGGTCCTCGCTGCTGCCGTTCACCGGACCCGTCTGGCTGGCCGCGCCGGCACTCGCCTGGATGATGGGCCGATTCCCGCCGGCGCGCAGGGTGACGACGGCGCACGCCAACCCCGAGGAGTTGCGCGCGGTCTGCCGCGACACGCTGGCGGAGGCGCGCCGGCTCGGCATACGGGTGCCCCGGCTGGAGGCGGCCGAGCCCTACTTCACCGACGCGACGACGGCGGGAACGGCGGCGGCTGCGTAGTCGGTGCATGTAAGGAGGGGTCCCCTGCTAACGCCTGGTGTATAGCAGGGGACCCCTCCTTACATGCGACGCCGCGCGTCACCGAGTCTGGAGCCGCCTACGCCGGCTGCATCCCTTGCGTCGGCTGCGCCGGCTGCGGATCCGGCTGGAACGCCACGTCGGTGACGTCGGCGACCAACTCGGTGAAGTCGGTGCCGTAGGCGGCCGGCTCGATGATGCGCAACACCAGCGCGAACGGCCGGTCGGCACCGTAGGTGCGGGCCAGCTCCGGGTGGTGCGTGCTCAGGTAGCGGGCGGCGGCGAGGTTGCTGCCGGCGGTCAGGCCGCCGATGAAGAACACCGGGCGACCACCCACCGGACCCCAGAACCGGGCGAGCAGGACGTAGCTGGTCTCCGGGCGGTAGACGTACTCGGTGCCGCCGACCGTGAACGACCTCCGACGCTTCTCCTCGTCGAAGATCTCGTACGTCACGCCACGGAGGATCGCGCGTACGTGCGTGACGCTGCGCGGGCTGGCACCGCCAGGGCCGCCGACGCAGAACTCGGTCAGCCGGCCGATCTCCCCGGTCGGCTGGTCCTCGCCGACCCGGTCCGCGTGCGCGCCGCATTCCCGGGCGATGGTGGCCAGCTCCACCAGTGCGGCGACGTCGCGGCGGTGGACGCTGAACTCGCGCGGCGACGACGCGTGCCGGGAGACCACCAGGAGGCAGCTCGCTCCGGCGGTCAGGCCGAAGAACGCCCGTGCCCGGTTCAGCTTGCGCCGACGTAACAGAAACCCCGAGAGCCAGACCGCCGTACCGGCGATGACGCTCGCCAGCAGATTGATCACAAGGTCACCCACGCCTCGATCATGTCCGATGCCGTCACGCCGGGCGTCAGCGGCGGGGTAGCACGCCGAGGAGGGTCGCGGTCAGGGCCAGTCTCAGGGAGTCCCGTAGCTCCATGTGGAAGCGGGCCAGGTCGGGTTCGGCCTGGTAGGCCGCTTCCAGGCTGGGTGGCGGTGTGCTGTACGCCGACAGCGCGCCGGCCATGACCATGGTCTGCAGGCTGAACAGCGTGGCGGTCTCGCCCAACTCCGGCAGGCGCTTCTCGATCAGGGTGGTCATGGTGGCCAGGTGCGCCTTCGAGGCGCGCTTGTGGCGCAGGGCGACCTCGACGGAGACGTTGTGTTCCAGGACGGCGACCTGTGCGCCGAAGAGGTCGCAGAGCACCACTCGGGCGGCCAGTGAGCGGCTGAGGACCTCGGCCACCGCCGTGGCCCGCTCGGCCATGGGCAGGTCGTCGTCGACCGAGTCGGCCAACTCGCCGGCCAGGTCGGCAAGCCACTCCTGGAGGTGGCGGTCCAGCAGTTCGAGCAGCACCGCCTCGCGGGACTCGAAGTAGCGCAGCACGTTCGGCTTCGCCAGACCCACCCGGCGACTCAGCTCGTTCAGGGTGACCGAGGCCACGGGCATCTCGTCGAGCATCGCCGACGCCGCGTCGAGGATCGCCCGTCGGCGGATCTCGCGCTGCTCCTCGGTCCGGGCCCGCTGGAAGGTCACGATCGCCAGCCTAGCTTAGGTACCTCCGGTACGTTGACAACGTACCGCGAGTACTTTAGCGTCGTCGTTACAAAGTACCTCCGGTACCTAAAGCGATGGGGAGCCTCGCATGAGCGAGAAGTGGACGACGGCGAACATCCCGGACCAGCGCGGGCGGGTCGCCGTGGTGACCGGCGCCAACACCGGTCTGGGGTACGAGACCGCGAAGGCGCTCGCCGAGCGTGGCGCGTCCGTGGTGCTCGCCGTACGCGACGTGACGAAGGGCCAGCAGGCCGCAGCACGGATCGCCGGGGACGTGACCGTGCAGGCACTGGACCTGACCTCGCTCGACTCCGTCCGGAGCGCAGCGGGGGAGCTACGGTCCCGACTCGACCGGATCGACCTGCTGATCAACAACGCCGGGGTGATGTACACCCCGAAGCGGACCACCCGCGACGGCTTCGAGCTGCAGTTCGGCACCAACCACCTCGGGCACTTCGCGCTCACCGGGCTGCTGCTGGACCTGATGCGGCCGGTGCCCGGCTCACGGGTGGTGACGGTCAGCAGTGTCGGCCACCGCATCCGGGCCGACATCCACTTCGACGACCTGCACTGGGAGCGGTCGTACGGCCGGGTCGCCGCCTACGGCCAGTCCAAGCTCGCCAACCTCCTGTTCACCTACGAGTTGCAGCGCCGGCTCGCCCCGCACGGCACCACCGTCGCGGTCGCCGCGCACCCCGGCATGTCCAGCACCGAACTCGCCCGCAACAGCCCGGCGGCACTCCGGCTCCCACTCACCTGGCTCGCCCCGCTGATCACCCAGTCACCGGCGATGGGCGCGCTGCCGACCCTGCGCGCCGCCACCGACCCCGCCGTGCTCGGCGGCCAGTACTACGGCCCCGGCGGACGCAACGAGGTCATGGGCCACCCCCGACTGGTCACCTCCAGCCCGAAGTCCTACGAGGTGGCCGTCCAGAAGCGACTCTGGGCCGTCTCCGAAGACCTCACCGGAGTCACGTTCCCGGCCGTCGAACCTCCGCAGAAGTCGCCCATCGTCGGCCTGCGCGCTGCCTGAGAACGGTCAGGAGTCGCGGGCGGCGTCCAGCGTCGGGGTGTGGACCTGGTCGCAGGCGGCGAGCAGCGTACCGAGACGGCGACGCGCGTCGGTCACCAGCGGATCGCCCTCGCGGCGCAGCACGCGTACCGCCGTCGCGGTGGCCTCGGCCGCCCAGACGGTGAGCTGCGCCGCGGCGAAGGCGTCGGCGATCGCCAGCAATCCGGCGCCGTCCTCGGCGGCGCAGGCCCGCGCGTGCCGGGCCAACAGCGGCGACAGGGTCCCGTCGGTACGCTCGGCCAGCTCGGAGAGGCGTTGGGCCACCGAACGCCGTGCGCCGTCGGCGCAGGTCGGGCCGATCAGGGTGGCCGCCTGGCCCAGTCGGGTCAGGTCGTGCAGGGCCAGCACCTCGTACCCGGTCATCCCGTCGGAACGCAGCCGGTCGGCCAACGCGACCAGGTGCCTGACGGCGGCGGGTAGGTCGCCCGTGGCGGCGATCGTCCCGCCACGGGCCAACTCCAGCCAGGGATAGAACACCGCGATGCACGGGGAGTACGAACGGTCTGCCGCCGTCATCGCCGCGAGAGCCGTGGCGGCGTCCCCGCGCCAGGCCGCCACCTGCGCCCGCTCGCCGTGCGCGAGACTGCCGTAGAGCCGGCTGGTGGCCAGCATCGCGCCGGCCGTGTCGCTGAAGGTGACGGCCTGGTCGGTCCGCCCCCGGAGCCGTGCGGCGTAGGACTGGAGGACGGTCAGGAAGCCGCTGCCGAGCCGCAGGCCGCCGGAGCTGACCAGGTCGGCGAACTCGTCGGCGGCGATCGCGTCGATGCCGGCCAGGTCGCAGGTGAGCGCCAGCCGGGCGGCCCGGCTCGACTCCACCATCGCCTGGAGGTAGGGCACGTCTGCTCGCCAACCGGCGACGTCCGCCTCCACCTGGGCGACCGCGTCGGCGTTGCGGCGGAACAGACCGCGTGTTGCGTCGACGTAGGCGACCACGCACCGGGCCAGGCCACGGGCACCCGGACCGGACGCCGGGCGGGCCAGCACCGACTGGCTCAACCGCAGTGCTGCGGCGATCTCCATCCGGTGCATCCGCATGAGCGCCTCGAAGGCCCAGACCCGCGCCTGGTGGCCGGGATCCGTCAGCGTGACGGCCGCCTCGGCCAGGCTGTCGACGGTGGACTCCGCACCGAGGCTCCAGTACGTCACCATGCCCCGCACCGTCAGCCAACGGCTCCGACGCCGCTCGTCGACCAGATCGTCCCGGGCCCGGTCGAGCACCTGGAGTGCCTCGTGGGGGCGCTCGCAGAGCATCAGGACGGTGGCGAGCAACTCGGCGGCGTCGTAACCACCACCGGCGTGCAGCGCCGCCTGCGCCAGTTGGACCGTCAGCGGTACGTCGTAGCGGGCGAACGCCTGCGCGGCACCGCCGAGCAGGAGGCGGGGATCCTGTGCGGAGCCCGCGCCGAGCCGCCACAGGGCGGCCCGTAGCAGGTCACCCGGGCGGCGGGCACCGGTGGCCTGCACCAGTTCGGCCAGCTCGGTCTGCAACTGCCGCGTCCGGGCCGGCGGGCAGCGGCGGCGCAGCAGATCCCCGTACAGCGGATGCGTCAGCTGGACGTCGACCCGCCGGTCCCGCCGGACGATCGCGATCAGGCCGTGTTCCTCGGCCTGCCTGATGTCGTCGGCATGTGTCGCCGTGGTGAGCAGCCGCAGGCCGAGTTGCTCGCTCAGGGCGACCAACTCCACCACCTTGCGGACGCCGGGAGTGAGGTGGTCGATCCGGGTGCCGATCACGTCCGTCACGTCGAGCGGTCGCGTCGAGTCGCCGTTCCACTGCCACAGCCCGCCGGAACACGCCCACTCGCCACTGCCCGTCGTGCTGCGGAGCAACTCGTGGAGGAGCAGCGGGTTGCCGACCGACAGGCGGAGCATCCGGTCGATCGACCCCGTGTCAGCCGGCCCGCCGAGGACGTCCGCGAGCAACTCGGTGGTCTCGTCCCGGCCGAACGGGGTCAACTCGACGCGCTCGACCAGATCGTCGACGCAGAGGGGCCGCAGCGGCAACGGCACCTGCTCCCCGTCGTGCACCGTCCCGAGCAGGACGACGTCCTCCTGTCGGGCGAGCACGTGCACCAGTGCCGCCGACGGCGGGTCGAGCAGATGGGCGTCGTCGATGGTGAGCACGATCGCCCGACCCATGGCCTGCTCGTGCACCGAGTCCACCACCCACCGCAGCACCCCGGCGGGGGTGAGCCCGGCCGGCTGCGCGACGGGCAGCACCTGGGCCAGACCGCCGAAGGGCAGGGCCGTACTCGGATGGCCGGCGGCGATGGGCAGGACGACGTACCGGCTCGCGGGAAGCTTACCCACGGCCTCGCGCACCAGCCGACTCTTGCCGACACCGGCGTCGCCGCTGAAGAGGACGCCACGCCGGCCGATCCCTTCCACCACCGCTCGCAGGTGCGTGAGCTCATCGGTTCGGCCGACGAAACTTCCCCGATCCACCGAGGCATCGTATCGACGCGGACCCCGACCCGATGTCGCACACCGTGTGCGTCGAGATCGGATGACGTCGGCTAACCCCGTCGCGGCAGACACTCTCGTTTGCATCCACCGTGCTCCGCGTGACGGTGAGCGGGCGTACGGATCAGCCGAACTGGTTAGGCTGACTGCCCTGAGGCTGGCCGGCGGAGGCATCGAGATGTGGCGGGTTCTGCTCGGGCTGGTGTTCGGCGTCCTGCTGATCGTGATCGGGACGGCTCTCGCCAGCGATTACCGCGGCGTCACGACGAAGCACGTGGACCTCTCGACGCGGTTTATCCGTCCGCTCAATCCCTTCCGGTCGTCTGACGACCGAATCGTCCGTCGCCGCGCTCGCTTCGTCCTGCTCGACAGGTTCATCGGTGCACTGATCGTGCTGGCCGGTGTGGGTGGGCTGGTGGCTGCCGTACACCTGCTACTCGGTGAGTACCGCTAGCTCGGCGAAACGTCGCCCACGAGCCGGCCTCAGCTCTCGGGTCGGCCCGCGCTGATGATTTGGTGCGTACCTGGTGACCGGGCTCTACACTGGATGCAGCTAGAAGGGGAGTACCCCTCCGCTCGGTACCCGCCTAAGGCGCCAGCACAGGCAGCGCGCCCGGGGCCGAGAGCCCGGCAACGGGCTGGGGGAGACCTTCGGCCGACCTACCCTGGTCGAGCCGAGGTCGCTGAGACCCCATCGCTCGACCCGAGCGATGGGAGTGTCTTCGATGGGGATCACCATCGGGATCGTGGCCTGGGTCCTTGTGCCCGTACTAGCTCTTGCTGCCCGCGTCGTCATCGTGTTGATAGCTCTTCGCGGCACGAAGCCGAGCGAGCGCCCGGCAATCCTGCGGGCCCTGGCAGTTCTCCTGCCCTTGACTGGGCATACCGTTCCGAGGGACAACCACCGTGTCGAAGGGGGCGTCCGCGCCCCTCGAAGCGGGGGGTGTCCCGGTCCCGACCAGGTCTCGTAGGGTGCGCTCACACGTACCTGGAGGAGTTGGGCTCGATGGGATCGAAGCGCAGGCGGGCCCGGGTGGGGCTGACGGCGGCGGCGGTGGCTGTCGTCGTACTCGGTGTCGGCATCGGCGCCGCCGGCGCGAGCGGCCGACAGCCCTGGTGGGGCCTCGGGCAGCAGGCCACGCCCACGCCCACGCCGAGCGTGACCCCGGGCGACGCCCCGACCTCCGATGCGTCGTCGGCCCTGGGCGCGCCGGTGAGCGCCGGGCCGACCACGGCGGCGCCGTCGGCGAGTACGTCCCCGAGCGTGCCCGCGACCACGCCGTCGCCCTCGCGAACCCCGTCGGCCTCCGGCAGCCCGGCCGCGTCCGCCCCGGCGACGACGACGCCGGCAAGTACCGGCAGCACTGCCGCGACGTGGGCGCCGCCGCCCGCCGATGCCGGGTTCGACTACCAGATCGGCGGGGTGTACGCGCCGCCGTCCGGCGTCACCGTGGTCAGCCGTGACCTGGAGGCGTCGCCGGCCGCCGGGCTGTACAACATCTGTTACGTCAACGCCTTCCAGGCGCAGCCGGGCGCGGAGTCGTGGTGGAAGACCAACCACCCGGACCTGCTGCTGCGGGACGCGCAGGGCAACCTCGTGGTCGACGAGGACTGGGACGAGCTGATGCTGGACTTCTCGACCGCCGCCAAGCGGACCGCGTTGACCACGATCGTGGGCGGGTGGATCGACCGGTGCGCCAGCAAGGGGTTCAAGGCGATCGAGCCGGACAACCTGGATTCGTTCACCCGGTCCAAGGGGCTGCTGACCGAGTCGCAGGCGGTCGCGTACGCGGCGTCGCTGAGCGCGTACGCGCACGGCAAGGGGTTGGCCGTGGCGCAGAAGAACCTCGCGGAGCTGAGCACCTCGAACGCCCGCAAGGCCGGGTTCGACTTCGCCGTCGCCGAGGAGTGCGGCACGTGGAACGAGTGTGACGCGTACACCCGCACCTACGGCGCCAACGTGATCGTGATCGAGTACACCGAGAGCGGCTTCACCAAGGCGTGCGGGTCGCACGGCAGTCGGCTCTCGATCGTGCTGCGCGACCTCGCCGTGTCGGCACCCGGTTCCCGCACGTACGTCCGCAAGGCGTGCTGAGCGGGGTCCTCAGCTTCCGGCCACCACCTGGATGACGCTCTCGCCACCGACCGCGTTCCCCTGGTCGGCCATGGAGCTGATCAGGTTGTAGTAGCCGGGGCCGGCGTCCGGGGCGATCGCGATGGTGCTGACCGGCCGCCGGTCGGGCGCGTCGGCGGGGCGCACCGGCTCGGCCGGGTAGGTGACCAGCCCGGGGACGGTGAGCGTGCCCATCGCGTGCGCGGTGAGCTGCTCGACCGACTCGAACGGGCCGATCAGGTGGGCGGTCAGCTCGACGCCGGGCCCGGGAGTCGGCGTGACCGGCGGGTCGTCGGGCGACTCGACGATCCAGTTCAGGGTGAAGGTCTGCCCCGGCTGGTACAGCTTCTCGACGTCGGCGGCCTCACAGCAGGAGTAGGTGACCGTCGACGCCACGACCTCCTCCACCGGGCTGGCCACGCAAGCGGCCAGGAGCGGAAGCAGGAGGGCCAGCGGCCACGCGCGGTAAGCCTTCATGCGCCGGATCGTATGCCCCGGTCGCAACCCCTGACCTCGACGTTCGTACCAGGAGCGGACGAGTCGGGGTCAATGGACGGGAAGTCGTCACTTCGGCCGTTCGCGGATGAAGCCGGTCCGCAGACCGACCGCCAGGAGGACCGCGCAGACGCCGACATGCAGGAGCGTCGGCAGCAGGGACTCCTGCCAGGAGTCACGAAAGGCCCTATTGACCAACAGCACGAGCGGTAGGGAAGCGAGCAGGGCGAGGAACATCCGCAGGGGGTACGGCCACCGTCTCATGACAGGTTCGTACCCGTGTAGCGCCCCTTCGATGTGTTGCACGGCTCGGCCGCCGCCGGGGTCGGCGGCGGCCTGCCGTCGTCGTCTGTGGTGCTGGTCGGGTCAGCCGTTGTCGATCAGGCCGGCGATCTCGTTGTAGATCAGGTGCGCCTTCGCGCCCTGGTTGGAGGGGCAGCCGCCGAGGTGGTGCAGGGCGATCACCCGGTGGCTGCTGTTCAGCACCGGCGAGCCGGAGTTGCCGCCGGAGGTGTCGCAGCTGTAACTGATGTTCCAGGTGTTGTAGTTCGCGTTCCGGACGGTGCAGCGTGCGCCGTTCTGGGCGTCCTCGAAGATGGACAGGCGCTTCGGGCTGCCGTCCCCGTGGCCGGGGATGTACATCTGGGTGCCGGTGGTGGTGGCGGTCGTCGCCAGGTAGAGCGTGCCGAAGCCCTGGATGGCCGCGAAGTTGTTCACCGAGAACAGGGCGTAGTCGAGCTGGTTGGAACCGCCGCTGCTGACCCGGTAGAGCGTGGCGCCGCTGACCTTGGTGCCGGCGCCGGGGTTGGCACCGCCGCAGGTGCCGCACTGGTAGTTGAACTGCATCTCGCTGCCGCTGACCGCCGACTGCGTCGAGAAGCAGTGCTTGTTGGTCAGCATCCGGTTGGTGTTGCCGACCCGCCAGGTGGTGCACATGCCGCCGCCGCTGATCAGCAGGCGGGCCACGGCGTTGCCCCGGGCGAACTCGGTCGGGTGGCTGTTCTGGTAGCAGACCACGTCGCGGCGGGCGTCGGTGCTGCACACGGACTGGGTGGAGAAGTTGTGCGCGGCGATCTCGGTGCGGTCGTAGCCGCGCCAGAACCGGTCGATGGTGGCGGCGCTGCTCCGGGTGGCGCGGGTGCTGTGCAGCGTCACCACCGCGGTGTCGCCCTCGACGGACATGGCCCAGAAGCCCGGCCGCCCGTCGGTGGTGTAGTCCGCGCCGGTCGCCCGGTTCAGGTGCCGGTCGTACCGGTAGCTCTCCCGGCCGTCGGGGCTGGAGACGGTGACGTACTCGCCGGGGCCGAGTCGCAGCGAGGCGAAGTGCACCTTGACGTAGGTGGCGCCGGGGTGGTGGATGACCTGGGTCCGGCCGTCACGGGCGTACGACAGCGCGCTGTCGACGGTGCGCAGCTCGCCGACGGTCGTCACGCCCTCGGCCACGAACTGGTCGGACTCGGGGGCGCGCTCGGACTGCGGCGCGAGAGGTGGCGCCGAGTACGCCTCGGCGGGTGCCGACAGCAGGCTCAGCCCGAGCGTGCAGGCGCTGAGCATGACCGCCAGCGTGCGCAGACGGCGCGGGGCGTGTGTCATCGTCGCTCCTCCCAGGAGACCGGAACCTTAACGATTGCTCAGTCTTCATACACGAGCTGCGGCAACACATGCAAGGATGTCGATATCTTCTCGATGTCGACGGGCGCGTCGTCAGACCGTCCCGGACAGGTAGTCCTTCCGTCGCTGCGGCGGGAACTTCTCGATCGCGTACCGCAGCATGACCCTCGGCATCGCCCGGTAGTGGCGGGCCAGGAACTCCTCCTCCGCCGCCGCGTCCCGGTTGCCCACCTCGCGCAGCATCCATCCGACCGCCTTGTGCACCAGGTCGTGCGGGTCGCGCAGGAGTCGCTCGGCGAGCCGGAACGTCCACGCGAAGTCGTCGGCCTTGATGAACGCGAGAGTGGCCATCACGGCGATCCGCCGGTCCCAGACCAGGGGTGATCCGGCCAGCCGGTCCAGGACGTCGCGGTCCTTGTCGAGCAGCCACGGCCCGAGGACGTACGGCGCGCAGGAGTCCACCAGGTCCCAGTTGTTCAGGTGACCGGTGTGCGTCAGGACCAGCTCGACGATCCGACCGCGTTCCGGCTCGTCGGCCCCGCCGAACTTGCGCACCAGGATGAAGATCGCGGTCAGCCGCTCCTCGTGCACGTCGCTGCTGAGCAGCGTGGCGGTGTCGGCCAGGGCGAGTCCGCGCCAGTGCCGACCGGCGACCCGGCGCTGCTGCGGCACGGTGACCCCGATGGCGCGGTCGCCCTCGCCGTACCCACCCGGGAACATCTGGAGGTACCGGCTCACACCGGCGGCGCGGGCCGGGTCGGCGAGTTGGGCGAGGTCGTGCCGGACGTCGGCGGCGGTGGTGGCCATGACTCGGCAACCTACCGCGAGCGGTGTCCGGTGTGGTCGTGGCGCGTAGTCGTGGCGCGGCGACGTTTCGAATCCGTCACGCAGTTCTGTCGGGCGTTGCGGGAAAGTGCTGGGTAGGTGAATTCCAAGAATGCGTCGCCCTGTGACGTCCACCATGTTGACAGTTTCCGGTGGCGCTCGATTCACGTCGCTTCACGAGTCGATTCACGTCCTCCGTTTCGGCAGTGACCTCGCTATTCACGTCGGTGTGCCGGAATGGGATCACACGTGGTTCTGGATCATTGTTGGCCGACGCTGTCCGAACGGTATTGTCGCTGACACTTTCCGGTAACCCCGAACCTCGGCGGATTCGCTAACTTCAGCGTCGCCCGGCAGGGGGCCGGGAAAGTAATCGGGGAGAGGGCGCATGCGCAGAAAACTGATCCGGCAATTACTCGCCGGTATCGCGGTGGGGGCGTTGCTGGTGCCGGTCGTGGTGTCGCCGGCCTCGGCGGCACCCGTGTCGCAGGTGCAGTCGTCGCAGGTGCGGTGGGAGCCCTGTGAGCAGGATGGCGCTGCCCTGTGTGGCACGCTCGACGTGCCGGTGAACTGGGCCGATCCGTCCGGACCGACGATCGAGTTGGCGCTGGCCAAACGGCCGGCGACCGACCCTGAGGCGCGGCGCGGATCGCTGCTGGTGAACCCGGGTGGTCCGGGTGGGTCGGGCGTGGACTCCGCGTTGTGGGCGACCTACGGCGACGAATTGCGTCGTCATTTCGACATCATCGGTTTCGACCCGCGTGGAGTGGCCCGCAGCGCGCCTGTCATGTGCGCGGTCGACAAGATCTCGGCGTTGCCGGCCGACGCCATCCGGACGTCCGCCGACTTTACCCGAATGGTCACCGCGAGTCGGGCGCTGGCCGACGACTGCCGCTCCCGGAGCGGGCCGGTATTCGATCACGTGAACACGCTCCAGGTGATCCGGGACATCGACGCGATCCGGGTCGCCGTGGGTGACCCGCAGTTGAATTTCCTCGGAATGTCGTACGGCACGCTGATGGCCCAGCAGTACGCCGAACTGTTCCCCACCCGGGTACGCGCCATCGTCGCCGACAGCACCATGGACCACAGCCTGGACGCCCGGGGTTTCGCGGTCACCCAGGCGGCCACCGGGCAGGACTCGTTCAACGAGTTCGTGGCCGGCTGCTCCCGGTTGCCCCAGTGCGCGCTGCACGGGCGGGACATCCGTGCATTCTGGCGGCGGCTGCTCGACCGTGCCGGACGGGGTGAACTGCCGGACCCGGACGACCACAGCTACAAGATCACCAAGCGGGATCTGGTCAACTTCGTGCTGGGCAACGTGAACTACCAGCCGTACTGGCTCGACATCGCCGCCGAACTGGAGCGGGTCGACGCCGGCCGTCCCTGGGGCGTACCGGCGGCCCGCCAGTCGACCGAGGAGCAGCCGCCGACCGTGGTGCCCTTCGCGTACCAGGCGGTGCTCTGCGAGGACTGGAACCTCGGAGCGCAGAACATCGGGCAGTGGCGGTCGATCGTCGACGCGGCCCAGCTCGCCTCGCCGGACCTGCCGGACCTGCCCCGGGCGGCCATCGGTGCCATCTGCCTCGGCTGGCCCAGCACGGCGGACAACCCACAGCGGCCGGTCGCCCCGACCAACCAGGCCAAGCTCCTCTTCGTCAACTCGTTGCACGACCCGGCGACCGGCTACAACTGGGCGCTCGGTGCCACCGCACAGTTCGGTGACCACGCCGAGTTGCTCACCTACGAGGGCTGGGGGCACATCGTCTACGGCCGGGTGGCCTGCGCCGACGAGGCGATCGAGGCGTACCTGATCGACCTCGTGGTGCCGGCGGACGGTACGCGGTGCGCGGCAGCACCGCCGCCGGGCACCGAGTCCGACCAGGCCCGGGGCCGGTCTGCGGGTCCGTCAGCCGAGGTACCGCCCCTGGCGCCGCTGCGCGGCACACCGGCGCTGCCGACCTGGCTCTTCTGACGTAAGGAGGGGTCCCCTGCTAACGCCTCGTGCATAGCAGGGGACCCCTCCTAACATCCGTCAGCGGTGCAGGTGCCGCCGCCAGTCGCGGGGGACCCGGTCGGTGGGGCCGGGCACGCCCTGGTCGAGAGGGCGGTGAGCGGGGGCGGCAAGTTCCGGACCCTGCTCGTACATCGTCTCCGCGGCGTAGTCCCAGAACCATGCCTCGCCCGGCTCGTAACTGCGGACGACATTGTGGCCGGTTGCGGCGGCGTGGGCGCTGGCGTGCTGGCTCGGCGACGAGTCGCAGCAGCCGACCTGCCCGCACCGGGCGCAGCGCCGCAGGTGGACCCACCAGCCCGGTGGGTCCGCGGCCTCGCAGTCGGCGCATCCCGGGCCGCTGGGTGGGACCGAGGGGTCGATGCCGTCCATGGGTTTCCTCCGTGAGAAGTGTCGGGTGCGGCGGGTCAGGCCCGGCTCGTGGCCAGATGCGGGACGTCGCGCAGGCTGAGCGCGACGGGCGGCGGCAGGGGGCCGTCGCCGGCGAAGGCCGTCAGCAGGTACGCGACGAGCCGCCGGGAGGCGGCCAGCGCCGCGTCGGCGGAGTTGGCGACGATGCCGCCGTTGGCCATGAGCAGCAGGACGAGGTCGTCCTCGCTGAAGTCGGGGCGCAGCCGCCCGGCGGCCTTGGCCCGTCGGGCCAGTTCGGCGAACCCCCGCAGGCCGCGTTCGCGTTCCCGGTCGAGGTCGACGGCACGGGGCAGCGACGCGACGACGGCCGCGCTGAATCCCCGGTCGACGGCCTGCATGGCGCACACCTTCTCGACCAGGGTGCAGAAGCCGCGCCACGGGTCGGGGTCGGCCAGGGCCTCGTCGACCACCGACACGCAGGCCGCGAACTGGTCGGCGAAGACCTCGGCGACCAGCGACTCCTTGGTGGGGAACCGACGGTAGAGCGTGGCGACGCCGACCCCGGCACGGCGGGCGATCGCGGCCATCGGCACGTCGAGCCCGCGTTCGGCGAACAGTGCGCGGGCGACCTCGACGATCCGGTCGCGGTTCTGTCGTGCGTCGGCGCGCAGCCCGACCGTGGTCGGCATCTGAGAGGCGTTCCCACTCACTCTTCTCACTTTAGCCTAAGCGGATGGTGCTCTCCGCTTGAGCTGTTAGTTTGGCGGGCACCGAGATCGCTGGAGGTGTGGTGCGCTACCGAATTGCCCTGCCCGTCAGAGCCGTGGCGCGGGTGAACGCCTGTGCGCTGACCCTGCGCTCCTCGCGCCGATGGGGTCGCCTGGTCGGCAGGTATCTGACCGTCATGACGTACACCGGACGTCGTTCGGGACGCACCTTCAGCACCCCGGTGGGATACCGGCGTACCGGCGACACGGTGACGATCCCGGTGGGCCTCGCCGACGCCAAGAAGTGGTGGCGCAACTTCCTCGGTGAGGGCGGCCCGATCACGCTGAACCTGGACGGCGTGGACCGCACCGGCCACGCGGTCGCCCGACGCGACGGGAAGGGCCGGGTCACCGTCACCGTCCGCCTCGACGGCTGACCCCGACCGATCGCGACCGCCGGACCTCGCCCCGCGCCGCCCGGCGGCCGGAGATGTTAGGAAGGGTCCCCTGCTATACGCGAGGCGTTAGCAGGGGGCCCTTCCTTACACCCGGTCCAGGAAGGCGGCCAGGCCGTCCAGGACCCGGGTGACGTCGCTGTCGTCGTTGTACGGGGCGAGGCCGAGCCGGAGCGCGTGCTCGTCGTCCAGGCCGAGGCGACGGAACGGCTCGTACGCGTAGAAGGAGCCCGCCGGGGCCAGGACGTCGTGGTCGAGCAGGAAGCGGTAGGCGTCGCGGGTCTTGCGGCCGGGCAGCGTGACCAGCAGCGTCGGGGTGCGGTCGGCGGCCCGGGAGTGGACCACCACGTCCGATCCCAGGTCCGCCAGTCCCTCCTCGATCCGCTGCCGCAGGCGGGTCTCGTGCGCGTCGACGGCGTGCAGCGAGGCGCGCAGCCGCTCCCGCCGGGACGTGTTCGCCGGGTCGTCACCGGGGACGATGTCGGCGAGGAACTCGACGGCGGCGGTGGCACCGTCCAGCATCTCGTACGGCAGGGTGCCGAGTTCGAAGCGCTCGGGCACCACGTCGGTGGCCGGGATCAGCTTGTCCGGTCGCAGCGTCTCCAGCAGGGCCGGGTCGGCGGCGAGCACACCGCAGTGCGGTCCGAGGAACTTGTACGGGGAGCAGACGTAGAAGTCGGCACCGAGTGCCGGTACGTCGACGAACTGGTGGGCGGCGTGGTGCACGCCGTCGACGAAGACCAGTGCGCCGACCGCGTGCGCGGCGTCGGCGATCGCCCGGACGTCGGGTCGGGTGCCGAGCAGGTTCGACGCGCCGGTGACGGCGACCAGGCGGGTCCGCTCGGTGATGGCGGCGGCCACCGAGGCGGGGTCGAGTTCGGCGGTGGTCGGGTCGAGGTCGATCCAGCGCACCTCGGCACCGGCCCGTTCGGCGGCCAGCACCCACGGTCGGACGTTGGCGTCGTGGTCGAGGCGGGTCACCACCACCTCGTCACCGGGACCCCAGTCCCGGGTGAGCGTCCGGGAGAAGTCGAAGGTCAGCTGGGTGGCGCTGCGTCCGTACACGATCCCGGCGGCGGGTACGCCCAGCAGGTCGGCGTAGGCGAGCCGGAACGCGCCGACGGCGGCGTCCGCGTTGGTCTCCGACAGTGCGCCGGTGCCCCGGTTGGAGATCGGGGCCGTCATCGTGGCGGCGACGGCGTCGGCGACCGACCGGGGCGTCTGGGTGCCGCCCGGGCCGTCGAAGTGCGCGATGCCCGAGGCCAGCGAGGGGAAGTGGGCACGGAGCGCGGCGACGTCGAATCCGGTCGGTCCGGCGGATGCGGGGGAGGTCATCTCGGTCTCCTGGCGGTCGAGCGGGTGGTCCGGCGCCGGTGCGGGGCGTGGCGCCTGCAACATAGTGCAGGCCGGTGGAGTTCGGCAGGATGGGCACGTGGACATCGAGCCGGTCGACTGCGCGCCCGCGCAGGCTTTCCGGCGGGTGACCCTGCGCCAGCGCTGGGAGGATCTCGTCTTCCTGCACTGGCCGGTCGCACCGGGCCACGTCGCGCCCCTGCTGCCGGCCGGCACCCGCCCGGACACCCTCGACGGGGTGAGCTACGTCGGTCTGATCGGCTTCCGGATGGTCGGGCTGGGCCTCGGACGGGGGCCCGGGGTGCCGTACTTCGGCACCTTCTGGGAGACCAACGTCCGGCTCTACTCGGTCGACGACACGGGCCGGCGGGCCGTGGTGTTCCGGTCGCTCGACGCGTCCCGGCTGGTACCGGTGCTGGTGGCCCGGGCGAGCCTGCGGCTGCCGTACCTGTGGTCGGGGATGGGGCTGGACCGCGACGGTGACCGGCTCACCTACCGGTGCCGGCGGCGCTGGCCGGGCCCGGCCGGGTCGACCAGCCGCATCGTGGTCCGGGTCGGTACGCCGATCGCCGCACCCACGCCGGTGGAGCACTTCGTCACCGCCCGGTGAGGTCTCCACACCCGAGCCTGGGGGCGGACACGGCACCTGCCGAACTGGCATCCGCGCTGGCCGCTGCACCGGGCCGAACTGCTGGACCTGGACGACGACCTGGTCACCGCAGCCGGTCTGCCCCGGCCGATCGGGCCGCCGGCCAGCGTGCTCTATTCGCCCGGTGTCGCGGTGCGGTTCGGTGCGCCGGTCACGCTGCGTCGGCCCGCCGGTCGGTGAGCGTACGCGGGGGCGGCGGGGGCGGCGACCGTCCCTCCGGCGCGGCTAGGCTGACCGACGACAGTGGTCCTAATCAGACTGAGGGTGCGAACGTGGTGGACGGTGCGACGGTGACCGGCGGCGAACAGGACAGGCCCATTCTGGACACCGGAGTGCCGCAGACCGCGCGGATCTGGAACTACCTGCTCGGCGGCAAGGACAACTTCGCCGCCGATCGCGAGGTCGGCGACCAGATCATCGCCAACCTGCCGCAGCTCGCGCAGAACGCCCGGCTGTCCCGGGCGTACCTGGCCCGGGCGGTGCGCTACCTGGCCGGCACGGCGGGTGTCCGGCAGTTCCTGGACGTGGGCACCGGCCTGCCGACCGCCGACAACACGCACGAGGTGGCGCAGTCAGTCGCCCCGGAGGCGCGCATCGTGTACGTCGACAACGACCCGCTCGTGCTGGCGCACGCCCGTGCCCTGCTGGTCGGCACCCCCGAGGGCGCCACCGACTACGTCGACGCGGACCTGCGCGACCCGGACCGGATCCTGCACGAGGCGGCCCGGACGCTGGACCTGGACCAGCCGGTCGCCGTGATGCTGATGGGCATCCTCGGTCACGTCGAGTCCGACGAGGAGGCGAAGTCGATCATTCGCGGACTCGTCGACCGTCTGCCCTCCGGCAGCTACCTCGCGATGTACGACGGCAGCGACACCAGCGAGGCGGTCACCGAGGCAGTCAGGATCTGGAACGTCTCCGCCAACCCCCGATACCACCTGCGCAGCCCGGAGCGGATCGCCGGACTGTTCGAGGGCCTGGAACTCGTCGAGCCGGGCGTGGTGTCGGTGACCCGCTGGCGTCCCGACGGCGACCCGGCCGAGCTGCCCGAGGAGATCGACCAGTACTGCGCCGTCGGCCGTAAGCGCTGACCGGGGCGGCGGCAGTAATCAGTCGTCGGGCATCTAGCTGGCGGGCCATCTCGTTGGTACTGTCGCCCGATGCCGACGGATTTCGAAGCTGAGGGCGTCGACCGTACCCGCCTGGGTCGGCTGCTCGCGCGGGAGCGGTCCACGTTCGTGGACCGCCACCCCCGCTCGGCCGCCGCGTACGCCGATGCCGGGCACCTGTTCGGCAAGGTCCCGATGACCTGGATGAACAAGAACGCGGCCGGCTTCCCGGTCTATCTGGACCGGGCTCGCGGGGCCCGGGTCACCGACGTCGACGGCAACGAGTACGTCGACTTCTGCCTCGGCGACACCGGGGCGATGGCCGGGCACTCCCCGGCGCCGGTGGTCGAGGCGGTCACCCGACGTCTGGCCGATCTCGGCGGGGCGGCCACCATGCTGCCCACCGAGGAGGCGGCGTCGGTCGGTGTCGAGCTGACCCGTCGCTTCGGGCTGCCCGCCTGGAGTTTCACGCTCACCGCCACCGACGCCAACCGGTGGGCCATCCGGCTGCTGCGCGCCGTCACCGGCCGTCCGCGCATCCTGGTCAACAGCTACTGCTACCACGGATCGGTGGACGAGTCGCTGATCGTGGTCGGGCCGGACGGGCGGCCCCGCAGCCGGGCGGGCAACGTCGGTGCCCCCTGCGACGTGACCACCACCAGCCGCGTCGCCGAGTTCAACGACCTGGACGGGCTCGCCCGCGAACTCGCCCACGGCGACGTGGCCGCCGTGCTGATGGAGCCGGCGCTGACCAACATCGGCATCGTGCTGCCGGAGCCCGGCTACCTCGACGGGGTGCGGGCGCTCACCCGGCAGCACGGGACCTACCTGGTCAACGACGAGACGCACACGTTCTCCGCCGGGCCGGGAGGCGCGACGGCCGCCTGGGACCTGACGCCGGACGTGGTCACCATCGGCAAGGCCATCGGCGGAGGGATCCCGGTCGGCGCGTACGGCCTCTCGGCCGAGCTGGCCGCCGACCTGACCGCCCGGACGGACCTCGACCTGGTCGACATGGGCGGCGTCGGCGGCACGCTGGCCGGCAACCCGGTGTCGGTCGCGGCCACCCTGGCCACCCTGCGCGAGGTGCTCACCGACGAGGCGTTCGCCGGCATGGCCGAGACGGCGGCCCGCTTCGCCGAGGGGGTGGGCGCGCTGTTCGCCGAGTACGCGTTGCCGTGGTCGGTGAGCCGGCTCGGCGCGCGGGTGGAGTACCGCTTCGTCGACCCGGCCCCGCGTACCGGCACCGAGTCGGCCCGGTGCGCCGACGCCGACCTGGAGGACTACCTGCACGTCTATCTGCTCAACCGGGGGATCCTGATGACCCCGTTCCACAACATGGCGCTGATGTGTCCGCAGACCACGGTGGAGGACGTACGCCGGCACCACGAGGTCTTCGGCGACGCGTTGGGCGAGCTGGTGGGATGACCGATCGGGTGGGAACAGTCGAAACCTATTGACTCTCGATAGGTAGCGAGTGATAGTCGATGCATGCTGGTGACACGTTGGGCGGTGGCCGCCCTCAGAGTCTTCCTCGTGGTGCTGTTCGGGATCCTGGTCGTGTTCCAGACCCTCTCGCTGCCGGGGCAGTTCGCCCACATGGCGCAGGAGTCACCGGAACAGGCGTACCTGCGATGGCCGTTGACCGCCGTCACGGTGTTCTGGGTGCTCTGCGTCCAGGTGGTGGTCGTCTGCACCTGGAAGTTGCTCACCCTGGTCAAGAACGACCGCATCTTCAGCCCGGCCGCGCTGGTCTGGGTGGACGTGATCGTGTGGGCCGTCGCCGCCGCCTGGGTGGTGCTGGTGGCCGTCTTCCTCTACGTAGGATTCAGGGCCGACGACCCCGGAGTCCCGTTCCTGCTGCTCCTGCTCTCGACCGGCGTCGCCGTGCTGGGGCTGCTGATGGTGGTGCTGCGCGCGCTGCTGCGCCAGGCCACCACGCTGCGGACCGACATGGAAGCGGTGATCTGATGCCCATCGTGGTACGCATCGACGTCCAGCTCGCCAAGCGCAAGATGAGCGTCGGTGAGTTCGCCGAGCGGGTGGGGCTCACACCGGCGAACGTGGCGGTGCTCAAGAACGGCCGGGCCAAGGCCGTCCGGTTCAGCACCCTGGAGGCGATGTGCCGGGTGCTCGACTGCCAGCCCGGTGACCTGCTGGAATGGGTCGAGGAGTGAACCCTGCGGGGCCCGGCCGTCGCGCCGGGCCCCGCGAGGTGCGGCCTCAGTAGCCGTAACGGCTCTTGAGGTGCCGCCACCAGTCCCGGAACATCCAGGCGTCGAACTCGGTGATCGAGCTGGCGCTGCCGGCCCGCATCAGGAACCCGCCGACTCCACTGGGCGTCCAGTCGTAGAAGTCGTCGAGGCCGAAGGTGTGGCCTATCTCGTGCAGCAGGATGTGCATGTTCTCGGCGTTCAGGTTGTTCATGTAGTACTCGCGGCCCATGCGTTGGCCCCAGTCGCCGCCGGCACCGCCGCCGAACCCGTCGGTCAGCCACAGCGACTGGTCGTAGTGGCGGGCCACCCCGCCGGGGCAGTTCGGGTACTGCCCACCCTGGTTGAAGAAGCGACCGCACGCGGGCGCGCACTGCGGGGCGTTCTCGCGGATGTCGTTGACGTAGACGTCGACGCTGGTGTCGGTCCACTGGAGCTGGCCGCGGTCGCGGACCGCCCAGCCGACCACCTTGATCGGCACCTGCTGGTAGGGCCAGGCGTTGTGCCCGACCATCACGTCCATCCACTTCCTGTACTGCCGGGCGAGCGTGGCGTGGATCTGGTCGCGCTGGGCGGCGGTGACGGTGGCGCCGGAGTCCCAGCGGACACAGAAGTTCAGGTAGCCGCGGTTGGCGATGACCTGGTCCCAGCCGTAGTTGCGGAAGCCGTACGGGTTGCCGTTGTGGTAGGTCTGTTCCACGTGCTGCCACACCTGGTTGAGCGGGTTCACCAGGTGCGCGGGCGGGTTCCAGCCGCTGGTCGGCGTGGTCGGGCTCGGTGCCGGGGTCGTCGGGGCGGGCGTGGTCGGTGCCGGGGTGCCGGGCGTGCCGGTGCAGGTGACGCCGTTGAGCGCGAACGTGGTCGGTGCCGGGTTGCTGCCGCTCCACGACCCGTTGAAGCCGAACGAGGCGGCGGCGCCGGTGCCGAGGGCACTGTTGTGGCCGACGCTGGTCGCGGTGACCCGGCTGCCGCTCTGCGTCACGGTGGCGTTCCACGCCTGGGTGACGCTCTGCCCGGCGCCGTACGTCCAGGTCACCGTCCAGCCGTTGAGCGGGTCGCCGAGGTTGGTGGCGGTGACCTCGGCACCGAACCCGCCGGACCACTGGTTGGTGACCCGGTAGTCGACCCGGCAGCCCGGGGCGGCGGCCTGCGCGCCGGTCACGGCCAGGGTGGCTCCGCCGGTGAAGGCCAGGGTGGCGACGACCGCCACACCGAGCCGTGGTCCTGTTCGGGGTGATCTCATAGGTGGTCCTCCCGGTGTCGGAGACGCCGTCGGTGGACACACCGATAGCGATAGATTGGCGTCGATGTAAACTAAATGGCGGCAGGTGGGAGGGCTGGTCGGGCTGACCGGTGTTCGCAAACCCTGCCGTATTCGGCCCCGGGCTATTGCCGAAATGGTTTTCGTGGACGAAGCTGGCCCGCTTGGTCCTCTGCGGGGTGCCGGAGCGGGCCTGATTGCCGAAATCCCGTGATCTCTGCGATCGGTTTAAGCCGGAGATCTCCTGGGAGGGATTGCCGAAATGGTTTTCGAGGTTCATTGTCGGAGATCAGACCACCGGGGTCCTCGCGCGTACGCGGGCCATCGGTCCCGGCGGCACGGGCGACGCGACGGGGACCTCTGGGCAGGGGAGAGCAGGCGATGATCGAGAAGAGCGGCGGGTCACGGATGGGCGCGGCGAACAGTGGGGCCGGCGCCGGGCGGTCCAGCGGTCGATCGATCATGCGTGACGTCGCGGCGCGGGCGGGGGTGTCGGCGCAGACGGTCTCCCGGGTCATCAACGGCCACCCGTACGTCGCCGACGACACCCGCCAGCGGGTGCTGGCGGCGATGCGGGAGCTGGACTACCAGCGCAACCCGGCGGCCCGCGCCCTGGTCACCCGGCGTTCCGGCACGCTCGGGATCATCGGCTACGAGAGCCCGCTGTACGGGCCGACCTCGATGCTCTACGCCATCGAGGGCGCGGCCCGATCCGCCGGCTACTTCGTCAGCGTCGCCAGTGTGCGACACCTGGACCGGCGGTCGGTGCTCGACGCCGCGGACTGGTTGCGTCGGCAGTCGGTCGAGGGACTCATCGCCATCGCGCCCAAACCCGCCATGGCCGGGGCGCTGGCCGAGGCGGCGGGCGAGCTGGCGGCGGTGACCGTCGGCGGTGGATGCAGCGACGAGATCGCCAGCGCGCAGATCGACAACGTGGCGGGTGCCCGACTCGCCACCCGACACCTGCTCGACCTCGGCCACGCCACCGTGCACCACGTGTCCGGCCCGGAGGACTGGCCCGAGGCGGACGAACGGATCCGTGGCTGGCGGGAGGCCCTGCGGGCCGCCGGTGCGCCGGTGCCGGCCGTCGTCCCCGGCGACTGGAGTGCCAGCACCGGCTACCAGCAGGGGGAGCGGCTGGCCGCCGACCCCGACGTCACCGCCGTCTTCTGCGCCAGCGACCAACTCGCCCTCGGCGTGCTGCGGGCGTTGCACGAGGCGGGCCGCCGGGTGCCGGAGGACGTCAGCGTGGTCGGCTTCGACGGCACGCCGGACGGGGCGCACTTCCTGCCGCCGCTGACGTCGGTGCGGCAGGACTTCGCCGAACTGGGCCGGCGCAGCCTGGGACTGCTGCTGGCGCAGCTCGACCCGGCCGGGCAGACGCCGGCGCGCCGACGCGACCTCCTGGTGCCGGAACTGGTCAGCCGGCGCAGCGCGTCGGCCCCGTGC